>JAAYTO010000088.1 GCA_012523755.1 Clostridium sp.
ATTGGTGACCCATAGGGGACTCGAACCCCTGTTACCGCCGTGAAAGGGCGGTGTCTTAACCGCTTGACCAATGGGCCACTATTTAAAATGGTAGCGGCGGTCGGATTTGAACCAACGACACTACGGGTATGAACCGTATGCTCTTGCCAACTGAGCTACGCCGCCATATATCTATGCAATGACATCTCCTTAATGAATTATGTCCAGCACGCTTTACTATTGTAGCAATACATAAATAAAAAGTCAAGCAAAATTTATAAAAATATAGTGTGAACTTTTGGTAATAATCCTTTACAGCCTCGTTATAAAAATATAGAGTTAAAATGCATATTATGGTATAATGTTAAAAATAGGAGTAACTTAAAGTTTATTATGCAAGTTTGCTCGTGATATATTAGAAATGGGGGCTGTTTAGTGAGAAAAGTTTTAGTCAGAAAGCATTTTTTACTTCTTGTTTTAGCGGTTGGAATCGCATTCGCAACTTCTTGCGGAAGTTTTATCCAAGCATCTGCTTACCTTTCCAGTGCAAAATCCCATTATAAAAGTGGTAATTACGAAGATGCAATTGAATACTATGATTTGGTTATAGAATTAAATGAAAGTCTTGACAAAGCCTATAGCGGAAAGGCAAAGTGCCTTGACGCATTAGGCGAATATGAAGAATCCCTTGAGTATTGTGATAAAGCCCTTGAGCAAAATAATAAATTGGCTGATACTTATAATACGAAGGGAAATGCCCTTTCCGGTCTCGGCAGGTTCGAAGAATCACTGGAAAACTATAAAAAAGCCTTTGAACTCGAACCTCACGAAAGCCTTTACGCAAACAATATAGCTTATGCCTTTAATTACCTTGAAAAATATGATGAAGCTGTTGAATACAGTGATAAGGCACTAAAACTTAATAAAAACAATGATTCCGCTTACATCAACAAGGGATATGCCCTTGAAGGCCTAGGAAAAATCACCGAAGCCTTGGGCTGTTATGATAAATCAGCAAAGATAAATCCTTACAATCCCATTGTTTTTTTAAACAAAGGTACTCTCCTTGAATCTCTTGGGAGGTCTAATGACGCAATAGACTGCTTTGATAAAGCTCTGGAATTAGACCCTAATGATTTGGATGCTCTGAATTCAAAGGGTGACTCCCTAAACTCTCTTGGTGAATTCGAAAAAGCAATAGATTGCTTTAATCAGGTTTTAGGCAAGTACCCGAAAAATGCTTATGCATATGTTTCCAAATCTATTTCCCTCTACTGTCAGGGCAAATATACCGAATCCATTGTATCGTGCGATAAGGCTCTTGAAATAGAACCTGAATATTCCAATGCCTACATCTGGAAAGCCAAAAATCTAATAGTAAGTGACGGTGATATGGAAAATGCCCGAAACCTTTGTGACAAATCCATCTCCATCGACAACACTCCCTTTGCCTATGATACCAAAGGACTTTCGTACGTATACGAATATGATTATCCCAAGGCAATTGAATGCTTTGAGCAAGCAATAAAATTAGACCCTTCCTTCGAAGACTCTTATACCAATAAGATTTATTGCCTGTATCAGCAAAAAAAATACTCAAAGTGCATTGAATTTGCCAACCAAGCTTTGGAGCTTTTTCAGGACAACCAGGATATACCGTGGTATATCGGGGATTGCTACACGGCACTCCTCGACTCCGATAAGGCTATCGAATATTATAAAAAAGCTCTGGAAACAAATCCAAAAACCACGAGCCTTATTGTAACTATCGGTTGGGAATACTTTTCTCTTCAGGACTATGATAAGGCCACGGAATATTTGAATAAGGCAAAAGAGATCTCTCCTAATGATGAAAGCGTACTTTATTTAGAATCGCAGCTTGAAAAACAAAAGCTTCCTGAAGCTGAAAGAATAGTGGATTTTGTTAAAGAAAACTACTTGTATTTTGATAAAGTAAACAACTTTGAAAAGCTGGCAGAACAATTTAAAGCAAAGGATAAAGTTGATATCAATGATATAGCCCAATTTATTGACAGCGTGAGACTCCGGGACGACATATTCACCTTCTTCATTCATGGAGATGAGTATGATTTAATAAAGCGAGAAGAAAGTATTTCGCAGGTTGAATCGAAAGAACTTGAATCAAACATACACTACATAAAAATCAAGTCCTTTACTGAAAGTGTGAGTTGGGAGTTTAAGGAAATTATTGACAGGATCGAAAATCCCGAGGACAAGGTTCTGGTAATCGATCTTCGTGATAACACCGGGGGTGTTACTTCCTCATCCACCGATATTCTAAATTACCTGTTGCCGGAATGCACCACCAGCTACATAGTTTATAGAGATGGCTCCATGTATCCTTACTATTCGGACAAAAGCTTTGTAAAATTTAAAAAAATACTGGTTCTTGTAAATGAGTACTCCGCAAGCAGCTCTGAAATACTGGCATTGGGTCTGAAAAAGTACTTAAACAACGTTGTCATAATCGGTCACACCACCGTAGGCAAAGGAGTAGGACAACTGGTCTACGAAGACAAAACAAAAAAATATATGATATACCTTGTGGGTTTCTACTGGAATGTCATGGAGGAGAACATAATGGAAAAAAGAATTACTCCCGATGTGTATGTAAAGGGCTCCGATGATTCTTCGTACATAAAGGAAATAAAACGCCAGGCTTCAAAATAGCTTTCTTTTAAAAATCAATGCATTTACTCAGACAGGGTGTATTAAATAAATCTGAAGGAAAATATGGAAGAAACATTGGGAAGCAAGTTGTAGCCACCTGTTAATACATCCACCCAAGTAATAAAAAATTGCATCCACCAACAGCAAGCATAAAAAAAGAGAGCCCATTACGGATCTCTCTTTTACCTACCTTCATACCAAACATTGTAAATAGGCTTGATTATTTGTATGCCTTTGCTTTGTGCTCATATTACTTTGAGCAAATATAATAATAATTCCCACTGTTATAGTTATTCGTTAATTAGTTTCATAATTGTGGGGTAAATAAGAAAAAAGTTTATTTTTTTTCGCTTTCAAAATATTTTTAGTTAAAACCTGTCCATAGGTTTAATAAAAGTCTCTAATATTGGAAGGGTTTTATCTCATTCTTTAGGCAATGAAATATAAAACGTCGTTCCTTTTCCCAACTCGCTGTCAAACCATATATCCCCTCCATGCACCTCGGTAATTGCATGTTGAACCATATACAAACCCAATCCTGTTCCATCCTTCCTATGAAATATAAAAGGCTGAAATAATGACTTTTTTATTTGCTCCGGTATTCCGGGGCCGTTATCATTTACAGATATGAAAATCTGATCCCCATTATCATTTATATGTATTTCTATTTTTCCACCGTTTGTCAACACCTGAACTGCATTCTTAATCAAATTTTCCATAGCCCTTCTAAACACTTTAACATGAAGGTTTACATCCGATTCATTATCCGTTATTAAAACCAGTTCAATATTATTTATATCACAGGTAGGCTTCATTTCCTCTATAATTTCCGCAATAATCAAATCCGGATTAATCCGAACAGGCTTTTCAGGCTTAAATACGCTCAACAAATCAACAACCGAATTGTTCAATGAATCAACCTGCTTTATTATCCTTTCAAAATAGCTGCGTTCCCTCTTTGACGTAGATGTCAGCATACCTAACTGTCCTAGCCCTCTTATGCTGGCAAGAGGGTTTTTCAGGTCATGTACCGCAATTGCCATTAGTTCTGCTGTGGCAATCATTTTTTTTGACGGCTCTACACTTTGGTGGATTTTTGCTTTCTTTTCTATTTCTTTCTCTATAGCATCCACACATGACACTGCTATTGTCAGCCGTCCTGGATGAGCATACTCATTCAATACCGAAATGCTAATAGCCCCAATTACTTTAGAATCTTTAAAAATCGGTACGCCTAAACAGGAAAAGGTCTTATATACGCTTGAAAAATGTTCAACACCATATATGAAAACAGGTTGCCTTGTGGAAATTGCTGTTCCTCCACCGTTATTTCCTATATACTCTTCTTTCCAGCATGCACCTAGACACAATCCCTTATCTTTCCCACCTAGTTCATCAACAGGCCCCCGAATATCTATAATCCAACTCTCACCATCAAGCAATGCAACCATATGAGGTATACCGGCCAAACTGAGTGAAAGAAAATCCATATATGGCCGTGCCACCTCGATTAAATAATCGTTTTCCCTCAATTTCTGTTCTAACTCCTCTTCTGATAGGAATACAAATTGTAGATTTGAAGGATCAATATTCGATTTCTTGCATCGCTTCCACGACTCTACTGTTATAGGCCGTATATTGGGCTGCCTATCAATAGCCTTTTTAAGGTCATTCCATTCCTTAATTATGTCTACATCTCTTAGTTCTACGGAATTTTCTGTCGCCAGCATGTTACTGTACTCTCCCTCTAATCGTTTTTACATAGCAATTCTTATTCGTCAAAGATTATAATTCTCCTTTATGTTTACCGTTATTTCCGATTATTTCCCACAAAAAAAGCATGTAATTCTTCTTAGATTTCATTGTCTTCAGCCTATGGAGACATATTATCAAGTATTAGAAAAACACGAATCAAACAGGTAATAAAACAATAATTTTGTATTCCACCCCTAAAAATTATTTTTCCTACGTATATATTTTATAAAGGGGAGGTGAGTTCTATGACTGAATCGGTATTGAATAAAAAGCGTACTAATAAACTAAAACTTGTGACAGTACTTACTATTGCGGCACTCTGTATCTCGTGTTTTTCGGTATTTGTTTATGCATCACAATTTACTTATGGGGATATTGACGGCAGCGGCAATGTGGATTCTACAGATCTTACATTGATAAAAAGGTATATTTTGAGAACCATTACCTCTTTTTGGTATGAAAAGGGGGCAGAAGCCGCTGATGTGAATGGAGATGGTGCAATTAATTCAACAGATTGCTCATTGATAAAAAGATATCTTTTACGTAAAATAGATAAATTTCCTGTCCAAACACAGCAGCCTACGCCTTCACCTACCAAACCGGAACCAACACCAACTGCTACTCCTAAAAAAGGGAATATTACATATACACTGATAACAGTTTCAAATCCCACCGAGGATCAAAAAGATGCATATCAGAGAATCAAAAATGCAATGGATACAGCGGTAGAGTACTACAACACCTACACTACAATTACGAAGGAACTTAGAGTATATTATGAACCTTCGGTTTCAACCGCAGACGGTAATATCAACGGCAGCATAAGATTCGGTTCTAACCGAAGCTACATGAACCATATTACGGCTATGCATGAGATTGCTCATACAGTAGGAGTCGGGACTTCCAGCAAGTGGCGAAGTTTAGTAGTCAACGGTGTTTACACCGGCAGCAATGCTATTGCGGTATTAAGAGAGGTCACAGGAGACTCTAATGCTGTACTCAAAGGTGACAACACGCATTTCTGGCCGTACGGTCTCAATTACACCAGTGAGGTAAAATCCGAAGCCGACCTTATAAATCACTGCAAAATTGTTGATGCAATGAAAAAAGACGGTCTGTAAGTTTATTCCTTCTTCTTCATGGATATAAATCTATTGCCTCATTATTTCCTTTACATTTAATGAAAAAGCTTTGCACCTATTTAATTTGTTCAATCTCAAATTCGTCCTCTAATTGTGCTACAATCCCGCTCTCACCAACCATATGTCCGGCACCCACCACAACAAAATAAGTCCTTTTTTCAGGGTCTGCCAAATAACCCCTCACCTTTTCAGCCATGTTGTTATCCCTTGATATCCACAACTTTTCATTAAACTCTTTTAATTCTTCACTTCCGGCATCATCAGTCTTAACCATTTTCGCAAGTTCTTCCGCATTGCCTTCTTTCCAGCATTTTAACATATAGATGAACAATTCCATATCTGCTGCTGCCTCTTCACTATCTGCTGCTGCCTCTTCACTATCTGTTGCTGCCTCTTCACTATCTGTTGCTGCCTCTTCACTATCTGTTGCTGCCTCTTCATTTGCTTCACC
>JAAYTO010000089.1 GCA_012523755.1 Clostridium sp.
CCCGCAATATATTGTAAAAAAAATATTCCTATTGTAAAGTGAAAATATTTTTTCAAATTGCAGGAGGATTAAAACTTTTTTCACATATTTTAATGTGATAAAATTAGGGTAGATTTACCTAAATTAAAATGAAAATTTACATATTAATATCAATCATAATAACTCCATAAGATTCCCGCTTCTATATTTCAAAGTCATCTATACATACAACCGTTATAGAATCACTACTATTATTACTCCTTCTATTTTAAGAAATTACAAACTATGCTTTTGCTTTGCCAAACCTATCCACTGCTACGCAAAACTCAACATTGAAGTCCCTTTCCTTGTATACTCCATCGAGATACACACAGAAAAAATATTGCGGTACAGCAGGTTTCAAATCCAGATTTGCTTTTCCACATTCCTCATTGATTGCCGGTATGATTTCATAATAGGATTCAAACCCCGGCACTTTCACACATTTGTAACAGACAATGTATTCCGGTAATTCTTTAATAACCTCATGATAACTCATAAGGCTTTCCTCCTCTTTCCCCGATAAAATAAACTCAATTCGAGAGAGCTGTTCTGCACATCCACATCCTCTCGTGAATTAAGTCTAACACCTCCACTAACTGCAGAGTCAACAATCAAATATAAAAAATTATTTAGAGGAAAAATTATTTGGATAGACTTTTATTGCAGTTCTTCCGGTATATTGCATTGCTATTCGATTTTCGGGTTTGATATCAAAGGAATATAATATAAGAAGAAAAAGCCATTCAAGAGGTTTCATAAGAATATATACAATATCTGCTCTCCATTTGGTCGTTATGTGCTTTGACAATGGATAACCATAGTTATCGTAGACATTCCTTATTAACTTGTGCAGCTTTGGAAGTCTCTCCTGTATCACCTGCTCGAAAGCATTTGCAATACAAAGCTGCCTGTTTACTACTATCTTCTCACCGTGCCTTATACCCATTCTTGTGGGTTTCACCAGTTTTTTATGTCCCTTTAGTGCAACTGTGCACAAATAATGCCCTGAATAATCTTCAATCGGTGGCGGAGATATCTCTTGTGACAAAGTCCAATCACTGGTTTCTGTGAATGCCTTTATAATCGAATCCGGTGATTGTCCGAATATTACAAGAATGATAAGTAATATGCCAAGTAGAGGAATCATCAATAAAAAAGCAGCCGTATACCACCCTGCACTTTTTAATAATAGCCTATAGCAAAAATTCAAAAATCTATTATTGTAAATACCTTTAACTTTCTCGTTACTGCTTGTGCCTAAACTTTGTGGATCGGTACTAAATTCATATTCACAAAGTTTATCTTCTTCTCTAGCTTGATCATTTATTTTTAAAGTTATGACTTGTCTCATAAGTCTGATAGAACATAATATATAATTTAAGGGGAACAATGTTAAGTACAAAGCATCGTATGGCATTAACGTACTTTCTGAGAAAATATTCTGTGCAATCTGGATAATAAAGATTATTCCTAAAGCCATCCCCAAATACATCGATGAAATACACAAAACGGTTATAATAGGCGGCAGGTTTTCTTTTTTTATTCTCAAGATCCAATATCCTATTATTGCAACCACTGCAATCACTAAAAAAGTTAGCATATGCTTATATGAAATCGGTGTATGCAGTGTAAAATCATCTCTGCCAAGAATGATCGGTTCCGTGTATTCCTTGGCATTCCAAAACCAAAACAGTAAAACAGACAATGGTATGCCCAGAACAAATGTTAGAATATCTATAAAAAACTCCAGTACAGCTTTCTTCTTTATCAGATTTATTATGTTAAAAATAGTTATTACGACCGGTATGACATATATAAAAAGTAAAATTCCTATTATTATGATATGTGATATTATGATATGTCCCAATGCGTAATCCATCCTAGTTAACCTCCGTATTATAAATTAGCCACAATATAACAATACTACAAAGTCGTCCACTATACAAATACCAACACCCAGTTCAATTTAAGCCCTTATTTATAGTGAACAAAAGAATCATCCCCTTGTTTTCCCAAGTTATTGCCCCATACTTAGCATATAGCATATAATAAATGCTCAGGGGCATCGTGGTCTTTCGCTTTTCGGTCATTTCACTTTCTAAGGCCATAGATAAAACGCTTAAACCATATGGTTTAAGCGTTTTATCTATGGCTCCTCAAGTTGGACTCGAACCAACGACCCTGCGGTTAACAGCCGCATGCTCTACCGACTGAGCTATTGAGGAATATAAATCCGGCAGCGACCTACTTTCCCGGGACGTCTCCATCCAAGTATCATCGGCACTGAGAAGCTTAACTACCGTGTTCGGTATGGGAACGGGTGTGTCCTTCTCG
>JAAYTO010000090.1 GCA_012523755.1 Clostridium sp.
CATTAGTGAATTACCTCCATATTTGGTTTATTTTAGTTTGATGTTAATTCTATTATATCCCTAAATATGGAGGAGTTCAATATAAATTGAGTGCGTAGACGCTTTTATTTAGAGCGTTTTGCCGTTTCGCAAACGGCTAATAATATATATCAACAAAGGAGGATATCCTTGTGGGGGATACTTTAAATATAGTAAATATTACTGAAGGAAAAGCATATTATACTGTTCCAAAGATAAATACTCTGAAAGAAATGCTTAAAATGTGTGCAGATAAATACTCTTCCAATATTGCTTTTAAGTTTCGCAACGAACCGCGTTTACCAACAATAACGAAAACCTTTCTTGAGTTTTATGATGATGTTAATGCTTTTGGCAGTTCTTTAACAGAATTAGGACTTAAAAATTCCCGCATTGCTATAATCGGTGAAAACCGCTATGAATGGGTAGTATCTTACCTGGGCACGATTAACGGGGTAGGGGTGGCTGTACCTCTTGACAGAATGCTCCCTCCTAATGAGATAGAGTTAATGCTTGAAAGAGGAGAGGTAGATGTTTTAGTATATTCTGAGTCATTCCAGCAAACAGTAGAAAATATTTCTAAAAACAATACAAATCTAAAAGCATTGATTTGTATGAACCCGAAAAATACAGATTTCATTGATGATTCGAAATTCTTTTCCTTCGAAAGTCTGCTTAATAAAGGTAAAGAGCTTATTGAAAACGGATATGAAGAATATATAAATACAGATCCTGATCCTGATGTTCTAAGCGTTTTATTGTTTACATCCGGAACATCTGCCAGCTCAAAGGCTGTTATGTTAAGCCATAAAAACATATGCTCAGATATTATGTCTTTAGGCGGTGTTGTTCACTTTAAACCAGGAGATTCTGTACTATCTATTCTTCCTTTGCACCATACCTTTGAGAACACTACAGGACTATTGTTTCCTCTGTTTTTGGGTATGACTGTTTCTATATGTGACGGATTAAAATATCTTTCAAAAAATCTTACAGAATATAAGCCTGATTGTCTGATCGGGGTTCCCTTGATTTTTGATAAGTTTAAGGGAAAGATTTTGGATGAAATTAAGAAAAAAGATATGGAAAAAAAGATTAATACTCTCATGGGCATTTTAAATTTTCTTTCATATCTTGGAATTGATCTGCGCAGAAAGATATTTAAAAAGCTCTTAGAGCCATTTGGCGGAAAGATTAGAGTAATAGTAACAGGCGGAGCAGCAATGGAAGATGATACTACAAAATTCTATGAAAGCATTGGTGTTAAAGTTTATCAGGGGTATGGCCTTACAGAAACATCACCGGTTGTAGCGGGAGGAAATGATTATATACGCAAAACCGGTACCTGCGGTAATCCTTTGCCGGGTGTTAAAATAGCTATTGCAAATCCTGACAGCAGCGGTTCCGGCGAACTTGTGGTAAAAGGCAGCAATGTCATGCTTGGATATTGGAAAAATGAAGAGGCAACCAAAGAAGCAATAGTGGACGGATGGTTCCATACAGGGGATTTAGGGCGAATCGATAAAAAAGGTTTAATAAA
>JAAYTO010000091.1 GCA_012523755.1 Clostridium sp.
ATTAGTCTGGGTTCATACAATCTTGCAAAAGAGAAAGGTCTTGTGCGTTCCGAAGGAAAGGACTATGTTATGAAAGACGGAGATGTTACACTGTTCCGTTTTAATGTATAACTTCAAAACAAATATATCCATAGGATATTCCTCATACAAAAGCAAAAGGGCGTCGAGTCCTTTCGCTTTTGCTTCATGAAATCCCACTAAATACAAGTCCTATGACTCGATGCCGTGGAACTTTTTTATTTTATAGATATACTGCCTATTAGAATAGACTTACTAACCCTTGGTCTTTTTGCAAATTCACTGAACTTCTACATCTCCAGTTTCATTTTCTTCGTTTTCCATGCTTTCATCTTCAGTGTTTTCCTCATCCGTATCTTCACCGTCATCTAATTCCTCAAGTTCGCTATCCGTGAGTATAATGCTAAGATCCAGTATTGAAATCAACTTTTGCCCCTTTTTTCCCACACATTTTAGATAATCATTATATACCTTCCTGATAAGTTCTGGAGTTTCTTCTATATCTTTTGAAGACAACCTTATGATTTCATAGACATCATTCACCATAAAGCCTATCAGTCTGCCTTCAATTTGAGTAATTATCACCTTAGTTTTCTTTGTTATCTCAGTATCTCCAAGTTTGAACCTTTTATTAAGGTTAACAATGGGAACTACATTACCTCTAAGGTTTATTACTCCTTCAACAAACTTGGGCGTTTTTGGCATTTTGGTGATATCCTCATGTTTAACAATCTCTCTAACCTGGGAGGTATCTACCCCACAAATCCCATCATTAAGACAAAATACTACTATCTGCATGTCTTCCATTAGTACACCCTCCTTATTATGAGTTTTGTGCATATATATGTTTAGTTATTTGAGTTTGACAAAAGACCAACTTCCACCAATAATTTTCCTAGTTTTTTCCTTGATGCCGGGTTATCAATAGAACTACTCATAAGTATTCAACCTTTCTGATAAGAAAGTCTATTTAAGAAGAGAAGTTTACTATAACTTATATATTAAACTAAAAATTCAAAATTTACAACCTCATTTAAGAATATTTTTCTTCATATTTAGTGGAATTTCACAGAGTAAAATGACCAAAAAGCAGATAAACTCGCTGTCCTTGAGCTTTTATAAATTTAATGCCCTTATTTTTTTTAAAAAAAGTAATTGACTGATGTATTTATACATGGTAAAATTAATAAAAATATAGAGGAATTCAATTCTTCTTATTTGTGTTTGTTTGTTGGATTTGTAAAATAGTTAATAAATTATTTCAAAAGCAATGATGGGGTAAAGTAGGTTATACAGTCTTTTTTAGCGAGCTGGGGATGGTGTAAGCCCGGTAAAAGTAGTATAATTGAAGTTCACCTCTGAGCTGTTGGCTGAAAAGTAGCATTTACTAAAGTAGGCTTAACCGGAGCTTTCACCGTTAAAAGAAAGGTTGTATCGGATACTTTAATGTATTCCCGTACAATAATGAGTGGGCATTTTGCCAATTTGGGTGGTAACGCGTGGATTTCAACTCCTCGTCCCTTAATAAGGGATGAGGAGTTTTTTAATTTCCAGGGTTTCACGAATTGAAACCCGCCAAAAACAAAAATAAGCTTGATACCAAAAGTCTAATAAAAAAATGGAGGTTGTTGTTATGATTATTGTAATGAGTCAAAATGCTACAAAAGAGCAAATTAGAAATGTTGAAAAAGCCTTGTCTGACTTGGGCTTTAAGACACATCCCATCTTTGGAGATATTAAGACGGTAATCGGTGCAATCGGTGACAAAAGGCTTCTAAACACCAATTTTATCTCCAACATGCCCGGAGTTGAACACCTTGTCCCCATCATGAAACCTTATAAGCTTGCGGGCAAAGAACTACAAAAGAATCCCACAATTGTAAAGGTAGGCGATGTTAAAATAGGCGGTCCCGAAGTAGTGGTTATGGCCGGACCCTGTGCCATTGAAAACATGGATACCTATCTAGAAACCGCAGGAAAGGTGAAACAGTCCGGGGCGAAAATACTGCGCGGTGGTGCTTTCAAGCCCCGAACATCTCCTTATGCCTTTCAGGGGCTCGAAGAAGACGGTCTGAAAATAATGGCTGCAGCCAGAGAAGCAACCGGTCTGAAGCTTGTCACCGAAGTTGTTGACACAAGGGATGTTGATTTGGTGGCATCCTATACCGACATTATTCAAATCGGTGCAAGAAATATGCAAAACTTCAGGCTTCTCAAAGAAGTGGGAATGCATCAAAAGCCGGTGCTTTTAAAAAGGGGTGTTTCGGCCACTATCGAAGAATGGCTAATGGCGGCTGAATATATTATTTCAGAAGGAAATCCGGATGTTATTCTATGCGAACGGGGAATTCGAACCTATGAGACCTCTACCAGAAACACAATAGATATGAGTGCCATACCCGTCGTAAAAGAGCTGTCCCATCTGCCTATTATACTTGACCCCAGCCATGCAGCGGGTACCTGGAAGTATGTAACTGCTTTATCAAAGGGTGCAATTGCAACGGGAGCGGACGGATTGATCATTGAAGTACACTCATCACCAGACGTTGCCCTTTGTGATGGTCCTCAGTCATTAATTCCTTCAAAGTTTGAACAGCTTATGAATGAGCTTGACCCAGTGGCAAAAGCAGTAGGAAGAACCATGTAATTGTGTGATTTGTTATAAAGAACTGTTATAACAAAAGCTCATGGGCATCGAGCCCATTCGCTTTTTGGTCATTTCACTTCGTGAAATCCCACTAAATTAAAGCTTCAGTGGAAATTTTATTTCTGCTGAAGCTTTAAAAATTATGAATAATCATGAATAATTATGAATATAGAAAAATAAATACGTATTTATTAACCCGCAGTTGGCAATCTATACACGATACGGCAAAGCTTATCCCCTTTAAATAATATAACAAACCCTACCGCACCGGTCATCTCATCATTATCATCAACCATAGCACCCGGTATGTATGCAGCCTTGTCAAATGCTCTATATTTGTCTTTTTCTTTCAAATCCAACAATAACTTTTTTATTTCTACCGGTGCCTCACTATCATCACTATAAAGCACCGACTCCAGATCATATATTTCCTTATTCTCAAAAACCTCATTAAATTCATCAACTTTTTATTGACCAACAGCATTGCCTAGAAATCATTCAAATTCTTGCCCCTTTTAGGCTTCTCAAGGATTAGACAATAGTATTGCTGAATTAATATATGCACATCTAAACCTTCCCATAAGCCATCCTCATAGGTTTCCATCGATATTCATTTTACTAGAGTATGGTATGCTTTTCAAGTATAAATTTAACTCAATTTCTCATATACGAATCAATATCAATCTGCACCGCTTCTCTGAGCTTTCCGATTTCGTCATAGCTTACAACTATGTTCTTCCCTATCTCCTTTGCGTAATACAGAGCCTGATCAGCATAATCAACAACCTTTTTTATGTCATCGGAGTGTCTTGGAAACTGTGCAATACCACAACTGACAGTAATCTTCACTTTTTCCTTGCCTTCACCGGTCAACAGCCTTTGGTTCTCTAACTGTCGCCGGATCCTATCCCCTATGCTTTTCGCCACTTCAAGGTCTAAATCCCGGATCAGAATCATAAACTCCTCTCCCCCATAGCGAACAGGAATATCGGTCTTTCTAATGCTCTGCATTATTATCTCACCAAAAATCGAAAGAAGTTTGTCACCCCACACATGTCCGTATGTATCGTTAAACTTCTTAAAATTATCTAGATCAAACATCAAAACGTTCAAAGGCATCTTGGAATACTCCGAGTATAGTGCTTCTTCTTCCAGCTTTTGTTCAAGACAATGTCTGTTAGCAAGTCCCGTGAGCTTATCTGTTCTTGCCAATTTAAACTCCCTTTTGTGCATCTCGTCATATTTTTTGACCTGCAAAACTACCATCGATACTCCGTAAGAGGTCAAAAGTATATACAAATCCCTTAACGTAAGTTTTATAAAGTTTATCTGTTCAATTGCATCAATTTGTGCAACTATTATTGTAAAAGAGTATAGTGCTATAGTAAAAATACTTATGTTTACTATAGCTGCAACATCTTTATTTACACCGAAATAAGCAACGGTAAAAATCAAAAGTATATAAATATCCGAATCAATGCCTCCTAGAAACAATGAAAAAACACATATTAAAAACACATCCAAATAATACATTAGATTTATAAGTTTTTTAACCCGCCGCAGTCTTTTTAATGAAAGGAGCACAGTCAAAATTGTATTGTATGCCAAGGCTACAATAAAGGTCAACCAGAAACTTGTTAATGAAAGTGGACAATCCGAGACTATAAGGAACATCGGAATAACAAACAAAAGATTAATCCATTTAAAATAAAGATAATTTTTATTAGTCCGAATTCCTTTCATTTTTTTCACTTTAATGGATTCGCTCGTTATATTATTCATCACATTTACCTCTAAATGGTAATTTTTCCACTAACTCATTCATATTTTACCTTTACTCTTAAATATTTGTCGGCTTAATTGGATTTATATTTTAGATGATTACAATTATTATGTTTGTTAATATCAAAAGTAGAATTAATAAATGATCGCATGGAGTATTTTTCCTGATATTCACTTTATATGTTTTTAGGTAAGGGAATCAGGACTTATTTACTATGTTTTTTTGTGAATTTTAAGGCATTCTAATCATTAACATTAAAGGAATACAAGTATATAATAGTATTAGAGGGTAATTACCCAACTTTATAAAATAGGGTGAGGCTTATGCAAACACTCCAGAACTGTGAAAGATGCGGAAAATTATATAAGTCAAATGGTTTTTCTAGATTATGTCCACCATGCTGGGAATATGACGAATTCGATTTCCATAAGATCAAGGAATATCTGTCATCCCATCCCGGAGCTAAGATTTTCGAAGTTTCCAGTGCACTACGCATTTCAGTGGGAAAGATCAAACGATACCTGCGGGAAAGCAGGCTTGAAATAATAGAAAGGGAGAATCATTTCCTTTTCTGCGATTGCTGCGGAAAAAGCATTCGCTCAGGTAAATATTGTGATGATTGCTATAGAAATACTCAAAGAACGGTATCAGTCATGTATACAGGAAGACAAAGAACCAGGCGTTCAACTATGGTCAGTTTCAGATCCGTATAGATATGCCATTATTATTGATACATCTCTTTAGGGAGCATATTATTTATTTGAATAAAAATATGGAATAAGCCCAAATTTATAGAACACCTTTCTTCACATTCTTTTAGTGCACCTGTTCTTTAACTGTTATTCATCTTTGTCATAAAGCATTTTGTATATGGTATAATAATTTTTGACTCTTTTAACATAAATATCTGTTTCCTTATAAGGAATCTTGTCGAGGGTTTCCCCTGTATTGCTATACCTGCTGTCTTTGAGCCAGGAATTTACTTTCCCGCCCCCGGCATTATATGAAGCAATAATAAGGTCATCGTCTTTAAACTGACCTTTTAAATTGTTCAGAAACCAACATCCGAACTTTATATTTGTGTCCGGATTATATAAAGACTCTATCTTAAAATCCTTTATTCCCATCATTTCAGCAATCCATAATGCCGTTTCGTCGGTGACCTGCATCAAGCCCCGGGCACTCTTTGGCGAGGTTGCATTAGGATTAAAGCTGCTTTCGGCCTTAATAATAGAAAAAACAAGATACGGATCCAGACCGTATTCATAAGAATACCTATAAACATATTCTTCATACTTTAAAGGAAACATTCTTTTTACAGCACCTTCAAAAACAAATATAATTGCCACCAAAAATACTGCAAGAATAAGTATCAGTTTTAAATTAATTCTACGCCTTCTTATCACAAATATACCACCTTGAAAATCTTTCAGTCTAATTGAAACCTTCTGTGATTCTCTTCCACTTCTGTTTTCAAATCTTCGAAACTGCCATCGTTTAGTATTATAACATCGGCAATGCTGCAATAATAATCATCATCGGGTTGTGCCTTCATTCTTTCAAGTACCTGTTCACGGGTCAAACCATTTCTTTTCATAACCCTCTTAATCCTGTTTTCCTTGTCTGCCAATACAACCCAGACCTGATCTGCAACATCAAGAAAACCATGTTCTATCGGAATTGCAGCATCTATAACAACATTCTTCTCCCCATTCTTAAGTTCATTAAGCTTTTCTATTATTATCCGAGCAATATGTTTATGGGTAATACTATTTAAGGTATTGAGCTCTTCTTCATCTTGAAAAACTATGGCTGCAAGTCTTTTCCTATCAAGATCACCGTTATTATCGAGTATCTCATCACCAAAATAATTCACAATTTCCCTATACACTTCATGCCCTTTTTCAGTGATACTTCGATATATGGCATCAGCATCAATTACTGCCGCTCCCATGTCGGACAAAATCTTTGACACCGTACTCTTACCGCTCCCGATTCCTCCAGTCACTCCAATTGTTTTCACATGCAACCTTCCTTTTTACTTTTTTATTTTATAAGTTAAGAAAATTTTTCTACAATCAAAAATTTTCTTTGAACCGAGGTGTTATCAAAGAGTTACTCACTTGGTTTCGTACCAATTATTGCCTGACTTAACCTCTACAACCAAGGGCACCTTCAACCTAACAGCATTCTCCATGCCATCTTTAAGAATTTTTACCACTTCTTCCTTTTCATCCTTAAACATTTCTATTATCAGTTCATCGTGCACCTGCAAGATCAACCGGGATTTCAATTGTCTCTTTTTCAGTTCTTCATGAACCCTCACCATTGCAATTTTAATAATATCGGCAGCACTTCCCTGTATAGGCGTATTCAAAGCAACACGCTCTCCAAAGGATCTGACATTGAAGTTTCGCGATTTTAATTCAGGAAGATACCTTCTTCTATTGAACATGGTGGTTACAAAGCCTTGGTTTCTTCCCTTCTCTACTATATCATGCATATACTGCTTTACCTTCGGATACCTGTCAAGGTAACCATCTATATACTTTCTCGCTTCCTTTCTTGTTATACCCAAATCCTTTGCAAGACTAAAGTCACCTATCCCATAAATAATACCAAAATTAACGGCCTTAGCCCTCGACCTCATGGTTGGTGTAACCTCATCTACCGGTATTTCAAAAACCTTCGCCGCTGTGGATGAATGTATATCCTCATTGCTTAAGAAAGCATTTATCATGTTTTCATCGGCGGTTATATGGGCTAGAACCCTAAGCTCAATTTGTGAATAATCGGCATCAAGAAGCTGGAAATCATCGCTTGAAGGTATAAACACCTTCCGAATCTTCCTTCCCATCTCAATCTTTATAGGAATATTCTGAAGGTTGGGTTCGGTACTGCTTATCCTTCCAGTTACCGTCACAGTTTGGTTGAGGCTGGAATGTATCTTGCCCGTTTCAGGGTTTATAACCGACAGCAGCCCTTCGGCATATGTGGTCTTCAACTTCATTAGCTGTCTGTATTGAAGTATCTCTCCAATCACTTCATGACGGTCGGAAAGCTCTTCTAAAACTTCCGCGTTGGTGGAATACCCGGTTTTTGTTTTCTTTATAACCGGAAGCCCTAGCTTTTCAAATAGGATAACCCCCAGCTGCTTTGGAGAATTAATATTAAACTCCTCACCTGCCAGAGAGAATATTTTGCTCTTTATTTCCTCAATCTTTCCGTCCAATTCCCGCGAGAACTCCACCAGTTCGGAAACATTAATCTTAAACCCATGGTATTCCATGTCCGCCAGTGTCTTAACCAAGGGTAGCTCTATATTGAAATAAAGATCCTTCTGTCCGTTTTCATCAAGCATCTTGTCAAGCTTACTGCTAACCTGGTCTATAACATAGGGATATTTTCCCACAACCTCTGAAAGGGTCTTAACCGGCATATCCCTGAATAAAGTGAAGTTTTTACCCTTCCCGGAAAGCATTTCAACCGATTCCACACTTAAGCCAAGATACTCTGAGGCCATTTCCGACAAAGTATAGGTATCCTTTGAAGGGTTTATTATATATGCACCTATCATGGTATCAAAGGCTAGACCTTGAAGCTCTATTCCTTTATTATTCAAATATACTATAAAGTTTTTAAAATCATGACCATATTTTTTTATATCGGGGTTCTCAAGAATCTCTTTAAACCGGATAAAGAATTTTTCTTCTTCAATATGACTAACAAAATCAACATACCATACCCGGTCTTCTCCAACGGAAACTGCTAGGGCGGCAAGTTTTTTGGTGAATTTCCCCACCTTGTCAAGCATATAATATATATATGCTTTTTTTGCCGTGGAAATTGAATCCCTTAATTCATCAAGTTCATCATTGCTTTTAATAATTTGAATGTCAGCTCTAACACTGTCCCCTTGAGAGACACCCTTTAACCCAAACTTGTCTATAAAACTCTTAAACTCTAGCCTCTTAAATATTTTATAGGTTTTTTTTCTGTTTATTTCCATTCTTTCAAGATCTTCAAAATTGCAAAGAGACGGTACATTCCTGTCAATCGTGGCAAGCTCTCTGCTCATATACGCCTGTTCCTTATAGGTTTCAAGCTTTTCCCTCACACTTTTTCTGGTTACCGAATCTAAAGAATCATATAAATTATCAAGGCTTTCAAACTCTTTAATGAGTGATAATGCTGTTTTCTCACCAATGCCGGGAACTCCTGGAATATTATCGGAGGCATCACCCATTAATGCTTTAACATCAATAAATTGCTGGGGTTCTATCTCATACATCTCAACTATTCGTTGGTAATCATACTCCTCAGTTATGGTCTTCCCGCCTTTTGTCCTGGGAAGCTTCAACCTTGTTGACGGTCCCACCAGTTGAAATGCATCTTTATCTCCGGTAACAAGGATAACTTCAACCCCTTTATTTTCTGCACACAAAGAGAGGGAACCCAGTATATCATCAGCCTCAAAACCTTCCTTCTCAAGCCTCTTTATGTTCATTGCATCCAGAACTTCCTTTAAAAGAGGAACCTGAACCCTGAGTTCTTCCGGCATGCCTTTTCTTTTTGCCTTGTATCCTTCATACATGGCATGTCTGAAGGTTGGGGCTTTTAAGTCAAAGGCAACACATATGTACTGAGGATTTTCTTCTTCAATGTACCGCTGCATAATATTTATAAAGCCGTAAATTCCATTGGTATATGTTCCGTCAGATGTTGCTAAAAGCTGATTCAACCCGTAAAATGCCCTGTTAAGTATGCTATTTCCATCTATAACCATTAACTTTTTTTCACTCATTATAAACCTCTCATTTGATATTTCACCAATATTAGTAGGATTTCTCCCCTGTGTTTATTTATCCGACAGTTCTAAAGATGCCGTTTTTGCCAAGCACCAATGAAATTTTATCTCCCTTTACGTATTCCTTTTCTCCCTCTTTAACAGGAATACAAATCTCAAGGCCGTAATCATTACATGTCAAAACGGCATATTCCCTCTCAACTCTGTCCACTATCGCATATATAACCATTATTTTCATCACCTTTGTCTAGTTTTCCAAGATCTTGCCTTCAATACGGCAGGATCCATATTAATATATGTATTTATTTTATCCTGTAAAATAAATACCAAAATTATTCTCCTTAATATTGTACACAAAAAAGAAACAGCCGTAAACAGCTGTTTTTGAATTTCTATAATATTATTAATATTATTTGAGTGCATTAAATAAATGTGAAGAAAAATATACACCCAATATTATTTTAAATTATTAGAAACAAACTCTGCCTCATCGCACTCCAGACGATAAATCAGTTTATCGAGCCTGTCTTTATTTATATCATCAATCTCAACAATCTCCAAACCATATTCGTTATAAAAATCTCTTTCCACTAGCCTGTTTATTTTCGCTTTGAACTCAAGAGCCATAGTGTAAATTTTCATTTTAATTTAGGTAAATCTACCCTAATTTTATCACATTAAAATATGTGAAAAAAGTTTTAATCCTCCTGCAATTTGAAAAAATATTTTCACTTTACAATAGGAATATTTTTTTTACAATATATTGCGGG
>JAAYTO010000092.1 GCA_012523755.1 Clostridium sp.
CTCCCTTTGTATAATTTCTTACCCATTTAGTATAACCCCACTTTTCATTATCTATGGGTAATATCTTACTACAAAGGCTCAATAAAGTTTATCTGTAATTTATGCCATGGCTTAATCTTCCTTCATGATTTCACCGTGATGCATTGTACACGAAAATTGCAGGATGGGAGATTCTCGTCCCACCCTGCAGAATCAATTACGATTCATAACAAGTTATATAATAGAGGGAAAGTTATGAAAATTATTTATTTAGCTGTTCGAGCATTTCATCACCTTTTATGCTCTTCCAGAACTTCTCATATTCCTCATAGCCCTTCTCAACAGTGGTTGTTCCTAATATAATCTTTGACGAAATCTCATCAATTTTCTTCTTATACGCAGATAAGTTTTTGTCATATAAAGCTGATTTCCCGCCAGGTACTAAATATTTAGAACCAAGGTGTTTGTTTGCCTCTTCAACATATTCCATCTGTTTAGGTAATAATCTCTCGGTAGTTTCGTCCCACTTGAAACCATAATTATCAATCTTTGGATAGTAAAGCAAGAATGAATTCACATCGCTTTTATACCCGGAATTGGCAGCTTTCTCAGTAGCTTTAATACGACCATCTTCAATAGTGAAGTGTTTTCCTTCTACACCAAGGCATCTAAGCTTTACACCCTCCATAGTATAGAAGTAATACTTTATTACTTCCATTGCCTTCTCGGGATGCTTTGTTTTTGAAGATATACAAAGCACATCTTGGATTGCTTCGTTCAAGTTTCCTCTGTCTCCCCTTGGACCTACTAGTTCATATACGGGAACAAACTCAGTACCGGCATTAACTTTTTCACTTTCATTAATATAGTATATGTATCTATTAAAATAATCCAAAGTAGATGCAGCTTTTCCTGAAAACAACTTTTCTCGAATGATTGCATTCTCATTGGTGATAAATTCCTGATCCCATATTCCCTCAGCATAAAGCTTCGCTACATAGCTAAGTGCCTCTTTTGCCTCCGGTGTATTGAATCCGTCATAAAACTTTCCGTTTTCATCAACACCAATTCCGTAATAGGCACCAAAAGGATTGAAGAAAAACGGCAGATTGTCTAAAAACTTAGGAAATGTGAAAGGTATAACTCCCTTTCCTACCATCTTCTTCATTTCATTGTAAAATTCTTCAGTTGTCGGGGTTTGGGAAAGATTAACTCCACACTCATCCATTACATCCTTTCTAAGCCAAATAACCTTTGAGAGTGGAACATACATCGGCACAGCATGAAGCTTTCCATCTACAGTAAGATAATCAAGGTATTTTGGGTCAACTAATGATGTGATCTCCGGTGTGGTTTTAATCAAATCATCCATTGATCTTGTATAACCTCTAGCTGCCATAACCTGAAGAGTATCCATCGCCTTCCTTACTGCAAAAATATCAGGAATATCCGAGGTCAACAAAGTATTCAACTTGTCATTATAACTGCTCTGTGGTGGTGCAATAATTGTCAGGTCAGTATTTGTCTTTTCTTCAATAATCCTCTCAACTTCCTTCATAAGTTCCGGATCTACAGCTTCTCCACCCCAGCCAGTTTGAGACATGCAAAACGTCAACTTAACCCTTTCCTCAGAACCGGTATTATTCGGATCTTTTGATACTTGCTTGTCATTTTTGCACCCGCCCAGTAATGAAACAGACATCACCGAACACAAAAGCAATGTACAAATCTTTTTACCTTTAATCATCTTTTTTCCCCTTTCATAATAAAATAAACTCTACTTTGGTTTTATTTTTTAGCCCACTATTCCCATTATTCTTTGACTGACCCCAGCATGATACCGGATATAAAGTATTTTTGAATAAAGGGATACAGAATCAATACAGGTATCATGGTCATAATCATAACAGCCATTTTAAAGTTATTTAATGCCGATGCCGAAGAAATTGCAGACTCCGATTGATACACAAGCTGCCTTAAAAGAACCTGAAGAGTATATTTACTGCTGTCATTAATAAAAATTACTACATTTAAGTAACTGTTCCAATGTGAAACTGCATAAAACAACGTTATAGCTGCAATAATAGGAATAGAAATCGGAAG
Organism: Clostridium sp.; assembly: GCA_012523755.1. Classification (GTDB taxonomy): domain Bacteria; phylum Bacillota; class Clostridia; order Acetivibrionales; family Acetivibrionaceae; genus Hungateiclostridium. The sequence continues at coordinate 2,083 of JAAYTO010000092.1, forward strand.
CACTATTTTGAACAAAATACCAAGTTCCGAACATCCGTCAATTCTTGCTGCTTCAATAATACTGGTTGGTATAGAACTTATGTAATTCTTCATTAGTATAAGATTATAGGTTGAAATAGCTGCCGGTATAATAAGTGCCAAATAACTATCTATTAAACCCAAATTCTTGACAACCATGTAAAAAGGTATAATACCTGCATCAAGAACCATAGTTGCCACAACAAACCGTATTAAAAATTTCTTTCCTATAAGATCCTTTTGTGCCATTGCATAACCCATTACAACCGTAAGTAGCATAGATACTGCAGTAGCAGCTACCGTAACCAGTATTGAATTAATAAATGCCGACATATACCCACTTTTGAATATCCTAATATAATTATCGAACGTAATCCCCCGCGGGATAAGAACATATTCCTCTCGTGCTACCACCGCATCCGGCGACAAAGATGTAACTATTACCATTAGAAGCGGAATAAGAACCACCATACTAACAATAAACAGGAACACAGCATTTGAAATATTGAAGATTTTTCTTCCCACACTTACATATCCAACAGGACCTGAATTCATTCTTTTCAATTTTCTCACCTCCCCAATTTAAATAATGCTCTCGCCGAGAAACTTCTTGCTAATCTTATTACAACCAATTACCAATATTGAACTGATTACTGCTGTAAACAAACTGACGGCAGTTGCATATCCTATATTCCCATTCAGAATACCTTCTGTGTACGAATATGTAGTAAGAACTTCACTTACACTGTAAACCGGCGGTATATACATAACAAGAACCTGCTCAAATATAAGTAGTATACGTGCAACGGTAAGCAGCAAAACAGTTGCAATAGTGCCTTTCAAGGAAGGCAGTGTGATATACCACATCTTTTGCCAATAGCCTGCACCATCTACTGTAGCCGCATCATATAGCTGAACATCGATAGTGGAAATAGTTGCAATATAAATGATAGTGCCATAACCAACATCTCTCCACATATAGGAGCCGACAAGCACCCAGCGGAACCAGCTTTCATCGGCCATAAAGTAAATGGACTCTCCTCCTAAAGACGTGATTATCTGATTTACAATACCATCATTCGGTGCTAAAACCATTGTAAATATTGCACCGACAACAACCCACGAAAAGAAGTGAGGTATATAAACAATAAATTGTACAAGCCGTTTCAGTTTCGTGAATATAAGTTCGTTCATCAGCAAGGCAAGAATAATTGGAAGTGGAAAATAAAAAACTAAATTTAAAAAACTAATAATCAAAGTATTTCTGAAAGCACCCCAAAAACCCGGTGAAGAAAAAAGTTGCCTGAAGTTTTCCAGCCCTATAAATGATACTTCTGCCCTTGTTCCATAATCAGTGAAGGCATTAAAGGCAAAAAGCATTGGTACATATTTAAAAATTATATACCATAATACCCCAGGAATCAAAAGCATCAAGATAGGTCTTTGCCGCTTAAATTTTTTAAAAAATTCACTGTGTTTTTTTTGTTTTTCCAGCTGTTTTTCGGCAACAACCATTGTGTTTGTACTCATTTTATTCTCCCCTTTAGCCATCGAAATCAGATTACTTCTGACCTAATTCCTTTTAGATCAACTTTCACTTAAATCTTATAAAAATTGACCTTTAATTTCTACATGACAGTTTTGTTTTTCTGTTCATATTTTTTACATTTAAAAAAACCGGCTGTGTTTTTAGCAGAATATAATAAGCAATATTTGCGGTACATAAACAACAAAAGCGAAGAAAAAATATTCCAAGAATTTATGTCTTTGGAATACTTTTCTTCGCTTAATAATTGCACCTATCAACAGTGATAAGACTCTCTTTGTATCATATATGCATCCTTTTCTGCAGCTCAGCCTTAATATTATGTCCCTGAAAAATGATTATGGCGGATAAAAATATTATACTTGCAGCTACTGAGATAATGGAAGGTAAGTCCACATTGACAAGATCAAACAATATAAACAAAATCGGAACAATGCCAAACAATCCCCCTAACAAAAAATATGAAATGTAATTTCCAGCACTGAGCCTCATTACTTTTGCTGTTATATACATAACAAGCATTGCTACAATACACAAAATCGGGATGGCATAATCCAACGACCAGCCCATCCAACCTATTTTCCAATCCCAAAAAACAGTAAGCCCCGATACAATAATTACCTGCCACATAATTGACTTTGTGATATTATGTCTTTTACGCAAAGCATTAGTGAGACTAAGCCATATGCTTATCAAACCTAAAAAGACAAGTCCCGGCCAATTGACATTAGTAGGTATCATCCTATAAACTATATAGCTCGTTACAATTGCAACAATAGATATAAATACCAAAATGCGAATAACCATATGCCGTTCATAGGAAAGGGGTATCACAGGATAAATATCTTCACCGGTACCATCGTTTCCTTCATCCGAAAGTATATTTCCACATAAAGGACATATTGTTTTGCCGTCCCGTATATAAACTTTACAATGGCCGCAGAATATCATTTTATCAACTCCTAAACATTTGATACAATCTCAATTTTAATCCCCATATTTGCAAGAGATTCAAAGAAAACCCTTTGTAACTCGGTTTCCCGAAAGGGTGAAGCAAAACTTACTACCAACCGATCCCCATAGGTACATATTGCCATCTGAGGTCTTTTAACATTAGGTACAACACTGAACTGCCGAATATAACTGTCAAATTCCGGAGGCATATGAATCTTGCCCAGATTGGATATAGCCGCAGTTATCCCCCTATCCATTACTGCATTTACAATTCTAAGAGAAATGTTTTTCAAAGGCAAGGGAACAATCCTTGCAAAAGGATTCCTTTCAATAGATATAAGCCAATTAATATGCTGGTACAACCTTTCTTCTGTCAATTCTTTCCGAAAACCCTCGTTTAGTTTACCAATTACTTCCTTAAGCTCAGTATTTCCTTCACCAAAAGTATAGGCAATTTTCATTGTGCTGAAAAAATTACTTGATGTTTCCGATTTAAAAAACTGCCGGAGATTGATAGGTATAGATAAAACCAAAGGAGTGCCTTTTCTACGTACTGGCATATCCTTATATATTGACAGAAGCAATAATGCCGATAAAAACACGGTTAGAGTCGTATTATATTTATGTGCTTCATCCAAAACAGCTTTCGCAGACATTGTACCTTCTATTACCTTTATTCTGTTCTCATCCAGCCGGGCTCCTCGTATACGGTATGCTTTTTTAGACACCTTCTTTTCTTTCTCAATTCTTATTTGTTTTCGATAATGCCTGCCTTGATAATACCTGGTAAAACTGTCATCCTTTTTTTGACTTATGGATGCATTGTAATTTAAATCAGGTTTTTTCCCTGAAAAATCATCCTTATGCCTAATTAATAAATAGTGGTATACCAGTGTCACCATGAACCAAAGAGCACCTGTACCATCGGAAAGAGCGTGAAATATTTCAATATTGATTCTTTTTTTATTGTAAAACACTCTAAATAATAATTTTTTCTCATGCTTTCTATAAATTGGAGCACAGACCGGTTTATCCTCCCTTTCAACCACCGGACGAGCATCACTGGTTTCAAAATAATACCAGAATACTCCTCTTCTCAAAACAGACTTGTACAAAGGAAATCGTTCAATAGTTAAATCCAGTGCTTGCTGTAATATTTCGGGTTCTACATCTTCAAACAGCTCACATGAAATCCGGAATACCTTTGGATCCCTTTCACTACATGTTGCCGGAAAATATTTAGAGGCATTATCCAGCCTGCTCCATTCGACTCTTTTAGAATTATTCATACCAATTCCTCACTTTGACCATTGTAGCTGCTTAAAAGCCTGTCCTCTTTTTTCGGAGCGTATATATCCATATAATTCTGTATTTTTTCTGAGATGCATAAAAATACCGGAGGTTTGATTTCTTTAGGGATAAAAAACGCAATAAGATAAAGCTTTTAAAGCTATCCTTTTAAAACGGCTCATGCTATGCATTTCCTTTCTAAAACCACATTGTTCAGTGACTATATTTTACTATAACCACTGCCGATCTGCAACGGTTTTACCAGCATATTTTATGTCATTATTCATTATATGGTTTGCCGATGTTTTAGTCTATAGCTTTAGAGTGTCAGATTTTGACAGCTTTTTCATAGACGATATAAATGCCTTTACAACTTTCGGGTCAAATTGTGTCCCCGCACACCGTTCAAGCTCAACAAAAGCTTCATTCATCATGCTGGCTTTACTGTAAGGGCGTTCAGACAGCATGGCATCAAAAGAATCGGCCACACACAGTATTCTTGCCCCCAAGCTGATTTCTTCACCCGAAAGGCCATGGGGATATCCCTTTCCGTCGTACCTTTCATGATGATGAATGACATAGTCAATCAACCGATCCATACCGTCAAGGGGTTCTAATATATTGGCACTGTATACGGGATGTTTCTTTATAGTTTCACTTTCGTCAGCCGTTAAAGGATTGATTTTATTAAGTATTGATTTTGGTATCTCAACCTTTCCTATATCATGCAAGAGACCAGCATACTGTAAAGACATGATATCTTTTATGTCAAGGTTCAGTTCTTTTCCTATCATAACAGCATAGGATGATACGCGTTCACAGTGTCCAAGAGTGTATTTATCCTTAATGGATATTGTGCTGAGCAAGGTTTTGAATACCCCTATAAGTTGCTGATGATCAGAGGTAATGTTTTTGCGAAGTTGTTGAATGATATTCTGATAAAATTGTATATTGTTTTTTCCTAGGTTTTTTGAGTGATAAAGAGCCATATCGGCTTGAGAAATAAGCTCATCCTTGTTGCTTGCCATATCCGGATATACCGATAAGCCCATTGATAATGTTACTTTATTGAGCGAAATATTTTCGTGATGTTCAAACCTAAACTCCTCAAAATGTGCTTTTATATTTTGAGCTACCTCTTTTGCAGACTCCAAATCACAATCAGGAAGTATAACGGCAAATTCGTCTCCCCCATACCTGCATACTATGTTGTTCGGACCTGATGCTGATTTTACTACTGATGCCGTAATCTTTAAGACGCTATCTCCAAAATCGTGCCCGTATAAATCATTGCACATTTTAAAATCATCTACATCAATCAGTATCAGCCCAAGACTCCCCTGCTTTTTTTCAGTTTCCCAAATTTTTGTTTCCAGTGCCAAATTAAAAAATCTTTGGTTATAAACATCGGTTAGTCCATCGGTTACGGCAATTTGTTCCAGCATTATTTTTTGCATTTTTAGTTTCTTTTTTTGGTTTTCTTGGCTTTGGGACAAGACAGCAACAATAATTGAAGAAATAATGGTAATGACTTTTGAGGTCAATCCAGTAAACAGGCTTAAATTGGGGCTTACCATGTATATAGAAAAAAGAAGTGAACCCTCGATCAGGTTTAACAAAAGTATAACTATTAAGCCGAGATAGCGGAAACGAAATGCAATATAAAGAGCTATAAAAGCCTGAATCTGTCCTAAAACAGATACCGTGTCATCGTGTATTACCTTAGTGGGAAGTACTATAGCCATACCAACATACAAAGCGAGACTGTCAGAACGAGTGTGTAAAATAAAAACTCTTTCTGGCAGTTTTTTCATTAAACTCTGAAAAAACTGTTAGGAAATTGGCAAGAATTCAAAAAACAGTTTTTTTAGGAGGATGGGAAATATGAGTACAGTAAAAG
>JAAYTO010000093.1 GCA_012523755.1 Clostridium sp.
GCATAACCAGCCAAACTTTCCAGAAAGAAGTTCACTAAATTAAAAGTATGAGGATTTCACATTGACCTTCAAAGCAAGTAAACCAATAAAATAACAGGATGAAGAGATCATTGCCAACTTTTACTTGACACAAACTTTTGTTGTTAGGAATGATTCTATGAACTTCAAATGTGATATAATTATATTATAAAACTTTATTGGAGGAATGGTCTTAGAATGATATATAAAGTTGTTGAAGATGGTATAAATGTTCTTGCGATTGTTCATTGTAGACGAAATCTTACAGGTGATTTGCTTGATAAAGAAGAATAATTATTATATTTAAAGTATAATTATTGGGGCACCCATTCCTGGGTGCCTCTGAGTTATGGAAGGTTATTTGAATGTGTTCTATTCAATAAACAAAGATCACTTTCAAAAAACTATTCAGATGTATAATAAAGGAGAGCTTCAGCATTTCAACCCAAAATGTCGCAAAGCAAATGTTCTGCACAGCCGGGTTGGAATGTAAAATATCAGAAAAGCAGTAAATCATTATGTACGCTATATCCAATGGAAGGGTATTTTATTGCACTGATAGTGACATTGTGAATAAAAAATTTGAAAGGGTTTTTATTATGAGGCAAAAAGATTTTTATTATGTTTGTTTAGATTCGGCAAAATGCGAAGTATTTACATGTGGTGCAACTTTTACAGAGTTTTATGAATTTATACCATATAAACCGCAGAATATACTTTTGCTGAAAGCTGATTTTTGGGGCGGAAGCTGGAATCAAAATACGGGGTTTGAATATGTGGAAAAGGAACACCTGAAGGATTTGTTAGAAGATAATGTATATGACTATGGCGATTTTTGTTGGGTTGATTTTAATAAAAAAAGTTCAATTGATGAAATTACCCCGGTAGAATTATCAGAATTATTATATGCTTCGCATAAGTTTCAACCTTTGGAAAGTCCCTTTTTTGATAGATTAGACAATTCCTACACATATCTAGCACATGATGATGATTACTGGACCAGAATATACATAAAGGATATCAATAGCTATAGAAAAGTTATCGAGGGTAAAATACTAAAGGAATTAAAAGGGCGTAAAAGAAGTATTGAGCCGATTCCGTCAAATATTATTGATTTTATATATAATAGTGCAAAAGAGGGAATACTGATTGATTTTACAAAAACATATTTCTCCGGAAAAAGTACGGGCGTGAGAATTTATAAAATAGGAAGACATGTAAATTATGATCAAATTCATGATATGTATGAAAGGAAACAAAATTGCCTGAATAATAATATTGTGCTGGACTATACGAATAAAAAGTGGAAAATATATGGTGAGTGGAAATAATAACGAATTATTTAACGGACAGCCGTTCTGGCAACTTTTAAGCAAGGGGTCCAAAGGCCGTATGCATTTTATGGTTAGGAAAGATGAATGTGGATTTACAAATTAGTATTGAATTATGATTGATTTAATTTGGAGGAGAAGATGGTTGAATTAAACAATTTCTTAAACAAATTAGAGGAAAAGAAAATATATTACCGTCTGAATAAAATCAGATCTGAAAGTATTATGGTTGAAGTTGTTGTTCCAGGTCAGAGATGGGAAATTGAGTTTATGGATAATGGTGATATTGAAATTGAGAAATTTATAAGTGATGGCTGCTATTATGGCAAAGAGGAGTTGGAAACTTTGTTTAAGGATTTTTCGGATTAACACGAATTAACATGTTATAGTAGAAATGAGAAGTAAATTTTTTAAAGATAAAATTTCTTTATACATTAAAAATATTGGTGATATTAAAAAAGATGGATAATGATTATGGATATCAGGTAATCAGGAAGAAAAGGTTACGGGAGTCATCTCAGTTGTCAAACTGCACGATTTTAAAAAGGTGGTGCAATTATGAAAAGAAAAGGATTGATGTTTTTAGAAATAATAATGTCGGTTTATACTGTATATAAAGCAGATACAGTGAACGAAATTCCTAATGAGTTAAAAAATAAATAATATTACTGAAGGAGACAAAATGGACATAGAAATTTTAACAATAGAGGATCCAATAGAAAAATCCGGTTATGCAGAGAAGATTTTAAGAAGACTGCCGGAATGGTTTGGAAATGAGAAAGGATTAACAGACTACATAAAGGGCGTTCGGGAGTTGCCTTTTTTGCTGCAATGGACAGTAATGACGGCTGTGTTGGATTTTTTTCAATAAAACATCATTATCATCATACCGGAGACATATATGTATGTGGTGTACTTCCGGAATATCAAAACAAAGGTATAGGGAAAAAGTTATTCTGTTTTGCTGAAAACTATTTGAAACAGAATGGCTGCAAGTATATAATAGTAAAAACATTAAGTGAGATTGCAAGCTATGAGCCTTATATGCGTACGCAACTTTTTTATAAAAGTGTTGGTTTTGAACCTTTGATCACGTTAACTGAAATGTGGGATGAAGAAAACCCGTGTTTGATCATGATAAAAATTATTTAGCAGGAGAAAATTATGAATACTGCTTTAAAATGTATAAAAATTCAGGGTTTAAGGTTATTAGCGAAAGAGAAGATGATTACTTAGTGGTATTGCAGTTATGAAGATATAGATAATTTTGATTTAAAGTTGATTAATGGAGGGAGTATTTCATGACGGGGATGAGTCTGAAAGAGTTAGTGCTCAATTTCGAATCATTATCTGTATACAGAAATCTGTTGGAAGATAAAGTGATAAAGAAATTGCATGAATTGATTAACTTTTTGGATGGAGACAAACTTGAACTTGACGGGTTTGTGAGGTTATATAATGAGTTTTTCTTTCAGCTGACCGTATCGAATTCAACGGGTACATTTAAGAATTATATAATCGAGAAGCTTATATTTGACGAAAACCCCTTTTCCCGGTTAGCGGAGGGCGTCTGCTTTGAAGATATTGATGAACACTTGATACAGGCTGTTTCAAAGGATCTGGACAGCCTTTATGCCATCTCATGTTTAACTTCTAATGAGATTAAGAAATTGGCAGTGGATAAGATTTGTAGTTGCGGTATGGAGAGGGATGTAAAAAATAAGCTTCCTGATATGACACGAAAGAACCGTCCCCCTGTGTCGAAGAACCGTCCCCCTGTGTTGCTTGTGTTGGAAAAGCTTCCATCATGGGAGTTTCAGAAAAAATCGAACAGCAATCGCAAAGTTTTCTCGATTCAATACCAAAGGATGGTTGAAATCCTTCATTCGTGCAGCAGGTGGGGGGATAAGGCAAAGGAACTGTCGGAATTTTACTACCGCAACGGCTCAGGGATGTTTGCCCGTTACGGTGCTTTTGTATGGGAGTCTATAGAAGGAAAGTCATGCCTTAGAGGAATCGAAGTTCCCGATCCCATCCGGCTATCGGATTTTATCGGCTATGAGCAGGAACGGCTTGAAGTAATAGAAAACACAGAAAAGTTTTTGAAAGGATTGCCTGCAAATAATGTTTTACTTTACGGAGACAGGGGAACGGGGAAATCGTCAACCGTCAAGGCTATTGTCAACGAGTATCGGGAGATGGGACTTAGAATCATTGAAATTCCACGAAAGCATCTTGTGGATTTTCCGGCAGTAATAAGGCAGATTAAAGGAAGAAAGTGCAAATTTATTATTTTTGTAGATGATTTGGCTTTTGAGGATAGTGAAGAGAGTTATACGGTTCTTAAATCGATACTGGAGGGAGGAGTGGAGAACCGTCCGGATAACGTACTGATTTATGCCACATCCAACCGGCGGCATCTTATAAAGGAAAAATTCAGTGACAGGGCAGGCTTCAGGTCTGATGATCCTGACGATGAAATTAGGGCTCAGGATACTATGCAGGAAAAGCTTTCTCTTTCAGAAAGGTTTGGTATCACGGTTATTTTTTCATCACCGGATAAAAAACGGTATTTAGGGATTGTCGAAGGTCTAGCGGCTCAAAGAGGCATAAACATTGATAGGGACAGGCTCCAAAAAGAGGCAATGAAATGGGAGCTTATGTACAACGGACGTTCTGCAAGGACTGCAAAGCAGTTTGTTGATTGGTTGGAAGGAAATGAGAGATTGAGAAGCGAGTAAACCGGAAGATTACTCGTCTCTCTTGAACATTGTTGTTTCAACAATGTTATCGATGTCTTTTCTGTATATGGTTTCCCTTTCAAGAAGCAGAGAAGCTATATTTCTGAGACAGTCGGAGTTGTTTTTTAACAGCTCCTTTGTTTCTTTATAAACACCTTCGATTATATCTTTGACCTCCTGCTCTACGGCATTCATGTTTTTACCAGAAGGTGCATCATTTCCGGCGTCCAGAAAACTGACCAGTCCGACGGTCTGGCTCATTCCGTAGTTTTTAACCATATCTACGGCAATTTGAGTTGCTTTTCTAAGGTCGTTGCCAGCACCGTTGGTAACCTCGTTTTCACCGAAAATTATTTCTTCAGCGGCCCTGCCGCCTAAAAATATTGCGATATCATTCAAAAGATCTTTTTTGGTTGAAAACATTTTTTCCTCGGGTACAAAAAGGGTATAACCCCCGGCACCCTTGGTGGTGGGAATGATTGTTACTTTGGAGACAGTCACACCAGAAAGCAGCTTTGCCACCAGTGCGTGACCGGCTTCATGGTATGCAGTTATTTTCTTGTCCTTAGGTTTGATGTTTTTCTTGTTTCTTTTTTCTTCGCCGGCCTGAATTTTGCTGACTGCGAGGTCAATGTCTTTCATGGTGATGAAAGGATGACCGTTTCTTATGGCATAAATCCCGGCTTCATTCATTACATTGGCAAGATCGGCACCGGACAGGTATACGGTCATTCGGGCAATTTCCTTGAGGTCAACATCATTTGCCAGCGGTTTGTTTTTTGCATGCAATGAAAGAATGGCGGTTCTGGCTTCGACATCCGGCAGGGCAACCTGAATTTGCCTGTCAAACCTTCCCGAACGGAGAAGGGCAGGGTCCAACATATCAAGCCTGTTTGTTGCAGCTATTACTATAATTCCTTCACTACCGGAAAAACCGTCTATTTCGACGAGAATTTGATTTAGGGTTCTGTCCTTTTCGTCCCCTGAACCTGAACTGTTATTGCTGCTTCTTTTGCCCAATGCATCTATTTCATCTATGAAAATTATGCAAGGGCTGATTTTACGAGCAAACTGAAAGAGCTGCCTTATTCGTGAAGCACCGACACCCACAAATTTTTCAACAAAGTCCGAGCCTGAGACAGCTACAAAAGGCACTCCAGCAGTACCGGCCAGAGCCTTGGCCAGAAGCGTCTTTCCTGTTCCGGGGGGGCCGAAAAGGACAGTTCCTTTCGGGGGAATAACTCCAAATTTTAAAAATTTATCGGGATTGGTCAGAAATTCAACCAGTTCCATCATGTTTTGCTTTGCTTCTTCATTTCCTGCCACATCTTCAAAGGTTATATTGCATTTTTTTATGGTGTCAAATTTTGAATCCTTGCCGGAATACTGTTTTTTAATCAGTCTGCCCATTACCAGAGCAATTAAGACAACTGCGAGAACCATGGGCAAAACGGCTGCCAGTATGTTGACCAGCATATGGGGCAAGGTTTCGATAAAGGGTTTATCCTCAAAAGCTACACCCTGCTCGAGAAGATATTTTTTAATGTCATTGGACTGAGGGTTATCGGTTATAAACAGCTTATTGTCCTTAAACCTTCCGGTGATTTTTTTGGCATTTTGATTGTAGTCTATGATTGATAAAACATTACCTGACTCAACAGCATTTTTGAACTCCCGGTAGGTTATAGCTTCAATGTTACTGTTTTCTGCCGGTGGCTTAACAGAATTTCCATAGAAAAAAATAGCTGTCATACTGATTAGAAAAAGGCATATTATAGACAGGAAGGTGAGCTGCCTCGTCCGTGAGGATTTAACAGCTCTGAAGTATGCTGGAATAAGTACTAAAAAGAAGTAGCGGATGCTGGGAATTAGTTTGTTGCGAATAGTGAGGTATAGTTTAGAAATCAGGGGAGACACCACCTTCCGTCAAAACTTACGAGGTCGTTTTTATATATTTATTTTATCAGAGAAGCTTTTGAATTTCCATGGAACATAAGGACTATCTAATGTCTCATACGAAAGTCTCAATTGTAGGTAGTTTGGCACAGCTATATAGGACAAATATGAATACTGTTGATAAGATGAAAATTAAGAGACAACCAGTATTCTTGACCCTTTGTTAAACCTTTACACTCCATATTTTATCAGACTTCATTAGCTTTTGTCTACAAGTTTCATAAATTGGGTATGTAAGTATTACATCCATAGTTAAAAAGAACCTTGATAATATTATGAAATTAATTTAAAATAAAGAGGAACTTTGATAAAATCCTAACAAAGTATTTTAAAAAATAATTATAATTATAGAAGGAGAAGGGATATATGAGCAAAATTAAGATGAGAGTTCCCTTGGTAGAAATAGATGGGGACGAAATGACAAGAATTCTTTGGAAAATGATAAAGGAAAATCTTTTAGAGCCGTATATTGAGCTCAATACCGAGTACTATGATCTGGGTCTGGAAAACAGAGATAGGACAGATGACCAAGTAACTATTGATTCAGCGAATGCCATCAAAAAATATGGGGTTGGGGTTAAATGTGCTACAATTACCCCTAATGCTCAAAGAGTGGAAGAGTACAACCTGAAGGAGATGTGGAAGAGCCCGAACGGTACCATCAGGGCAATTTTAGACGGTACGGTTTTCCGTTCGCCAATAGTTATTAATAGCATTAAGCCCTTTGTCAAGTCGTGGAAAAAGCCTATTTCCATCGCAAGGCATGCCTATGGCGATATATACAAAAACGTAGAATACTATGCGGAAACAGCAGGGAAGGCTGAGATTGTTTTCACATCGGAGAGTGGAGAGGTTTCAAGAAAGACCATCCATGATTTCGATGGACCGGGGGTAATAATGGGTATGCATAATACTGATAAATCCATCAAGAGCTTTGCAAGAGCCTGCTTTAATTATGCCCTGGATATGAACCAAGATTTATGGTTTTCAACTAAAGATACCATATCAAAGACATATGACCACAGGTTTAAAGATATATTCCAGGAGATTTATGATAATGAGTATAAAGAGAAGTTTGAGGCTAAAAACCTTGAGTATTTTTATACTCTGATAGATGATGTGGTTGCCCGTATTGTAAGGTCAGAAGGGGGCATGGTCTGGGCATGCAAGAACTATGACGGTGATGTTATGTCCGACATGGTGGCTTCAGCCTTTGGCAGTTTGGCTATGATGACATCCGTACTGGTTTCACCGGATGGGAAATATGAGTATGAGGCAGCCCACGGAACAGTTACAAGACACTATTATAGACACCTTAAAGGAGAGGAAACTTCTACCAACTCGATGGCGACTATATTTGCTTGGACTGGTGCCTTGAGAAAACGCGGAGAATTGGACGGTATAAATGAGTTGATTGACTTTGCCAATAAGCTGGAAAAGGCCTCAATTCAGACTATAGAGAACGGTGTTATGACAAAGGATCTTGCACAGCTTTCAGAAGCACCGGAAAAGAAGATAGTAAATACGGAAGGCTTCTTGTTGGAAATCAGAAAAACCCTTGAGAGTATGAAATAATTATTCATAGTTGCCCGCCATGGGCAACAACTTGGTGGTGAGATCCCACTAAATTGGAGTGTCTGGATAATGAGAAACATTAAAATGATAATACAGTATGATGGAAGCAGATATTACGGTTGGCAAAGGTTAGGGGATACCGATAAGACAATACAGGGTAAAATAGAGGGCGTACTCAAAAGAATGACTGATGAAGATATTGAGATTGTGGGAGCTAGCAGGACAGATGCAGGAGTTCATGCAATAAACCAGGTTGCCAATTTCCATACCAACTGTGATAAGCCCATTGAGTATATGCTTGACTTTTGCAACAGATATCTTCCGAAGGATATTGTTATTTCAGATATGCGTGAAGTAAAGGAACGGTTTCATTCCAGATACAATGCAAAGGCAAAAAAATATCTTTATAGGATATGGAACGGTAGATTCCATGATCCCTTTTTCGGGAAATACTCCTATCATATTTCCCGGGAAATGAATATCGATTTAATGAGGCAAGCGGGAAATAATTTGGTAGGGGAACATGATTTTACAAGCTTCACTACATTGAAAAGCAAGAAAAAGTCCAAGGTCAGGAAGGTTTATTCTATAGATATAGATAAACGAGGCGATATGGTGGAAATAATGTTTTATGGAAAAGGATTTCTATACAACATGGTACGAATCATGACAGGGACACTGATAGAGGTAGGACTTGAAAAAATCAAACCTGACAGCATGGCGGATATTTTAAAGGGTATGGACAGAAGTCTTGCCGGCCCAACTGTTCCGCCCCATGGACTTGTTTTATATGAGGTGGAGTACTAAAGAAATAGACTTAATGAGGTTTTGTTTAGGTGCAGGTTTTGCTTGGTGGTAGTTCACAGACAACAAGCTTAACCTGCTTGTGTGTTAATAAAAAGGTTGTGTGCAAATGAGTGATGGGAAAAAAGAGTTAAAGGTATCTGTCAGAAATCTTGTTGAATTTGTGCTCCGCTGCGGCGATATTGACAGCTCTTTCGGAGGGAGCAGCCGGGCGGTGGAAGGCACAAGGCTTCATAAAAAGATTCAGAAGGCTCAAGGCGAAGAATACAGTGCTGAAGTAACCCTTAAAACAACTGTTGAGTTTGAGGGTTTTTCTCTTGTTATTGAAGGGCGAGCCGACGGTATAATAAAGGAAAAAGGTTGTTTTACCGTTGATGAGATAAAGACCACCACCATGCCTATAGATTCCATAGATGAAGACTTTAACCCGGTTCACTGGGCTCAGGCTAAATGCTATGCATACATCCATGCCTTAAAGGAGAATTTAAGTGAGATTAATATAAGGCTGACCTATTGTCATTTAGATACAGAGGAAATAAAATATCTGATTAAAACCTTTGATTTTGTGGAGTTGAAGCAGTTTTTTTATGAACTCATTGAAAAATATTATGTTTGGGCAAAATTTGACTATGATTGGCAGATTAAAAGGAATGACTCCATTAAAACCCTGAATTTTCCCTTTGTCCAATACAGAAAAGGTCAAAGAGAACTGGCGGTAGCTGTTTACAAAACCATTGCCGGTGGTAAAAAATTATATGTAAAAGCACCTACCGGTACAGGGAAGACCATTTCTACTTTATTTCCCTCGGTTAAAATTATGGGCGAAGGACATATCACGAAAATCTTTTATCTGACAGCCAAAACCATTACCCGGAGTGTTGCCGAGGAGGCTTTATTAATAATGAGGGGGAAGGGACTCCTGGTGAAAAACGTAACCCTCACTGCGAAAGAAAAAATATGCTTTATGGAAAAACCCAATTGCAAGCCTGAAAAGTGCGAATATGCAAAGGGGCATTATGACAGGATAAATGATGCCATAATGGATGTGTTGGAAGAGGAGTGTGAAATAAACAGAGCGGTAATAGAGAAGTATGCAAAACGCCATAGGGTGTGCCCCTTTGAAATGTCTTTGGATTTAACCCTCTGGGCTGATGTGATAATATGCGATTATAACTATGCTTTTGACCCTAGGGTTTACCTGAAACGCTTTTTTTCCGATACCGGGGGAGATTATGCTTTTTTGATTGATGAGGCACACAACTTGGTGGACAGAGCCCGGGAGATGTTTTCGGCTCGGCTGTCCAAGAGAACCTTTCTTGAAATGAAAAAAGCCATGAAGGAGAAAAATTTAAAGATCTCTGGGGTGCTGCGTAAACTTAATACCTTTATGCTGAAAATGAAAAAGCTGTGTGAAGATAGGAGTTATTATGTCGGTAAAGAGGAGCAAAAGGACTTATACCCGCTTTTGAGAAAGTTTATCAGTGAATGCGACAAATACCTAGCAGGCGATGCAAAGCACGGCGAGGAAAATGAAGAACTTTTGCAGCTTTATTTTGATGCCATGGCCTTTGTGAAGATATCCGAGTTTTACGATGAAAGGTATGTAACTTTTGTTGAAAAGACAGAAAAGGATGTCACGATAAAGCTTTTTTGCCTTGATCCTTCGAGGCTTTTATGTGAGGCTTTAAAGAGGGGGAAGGCGGCGGTTTTCTTTTCCGCTACGCTGATGCCGTTGGATTACTTCAGAGAAATTTTAGGGGGAAGCCGGGATGACTATATAATGTATTTGAATTCTCCTTTTGATACAAACAATCGGTGTCTTCTGATAGCCGATGGGATATCCACCCGATATAGGCACAGGGAACAAAGTATCAGGGAGGTAGTGGAATGTATTAAAGCTGTGGTGCAGGGCAAAAAGGGGAATTATATTGCATTCTTTCCTTCTTACAGCTATATGAATTCGGTTTATGAAATTTTAAAGAATGAGGATATGAACATAAAAATTCATATTCAGTCTCCTTCCATGTCGGAAAAGGATCGGGAGAATTTCATGGATTTATTTAAAGAAAATCCTGAAGAAACGGTGTTGGGCTTTTGTGTTTTGGGGGGAATATTTTCCGAAGGGATTGATCTTAAAAATGACCGGTTGATAGGGGCGGTAATTGTTGGAGTAGGGCTGCCGCAAATATGCCCTGAGAGGGGTGTTATCCGGGATTATTTTGAGAACATTAAAGGAGCCGGGTTTGAATACTCTTATATGTATCCGGGAATGAATAAGGTTATGCAGGCTGCCGGAAGGGTTATACGATCGGAAAAGGATCGGGGGGTTATACTGCTTATAGATGACAGGTTTACAAACCAAAGCTACCAACGGCTTTTTCCTAAAGAGTGGTTCCCATTTCAAAGGGTCAATAGGCACAATATAACAGAGTATATAAAGAAATTCTGGTAGGCTCTGCAATTGCGAAATTCAAGTTTCTGAAAAGATTATTTATATTTATTTAGTGGGATTTCACGAAGTGAAATGACCAAAAAGCGATCGAGACTCGATGTCCCGGAGCTTTTGTTTGATACACATATTATTGGAGGCGATGGAATATGGAAAATATTAAAATTGCGTTTTTGGGTTTTGGAAACGTTGGCACCGGTGCATACAAAATTATCTGTAAAAACAATCAAGAGATTTCAAAGAGTGAAGCTGTCCGCCTGAAAGTGACAAAGATACTTGTCAGGGATGTCAATAAGAAAAGGGATTTGGAGGTGGAAGATTCAGTTCTAACCGATAGAGTTGAAGAAATTATTAATGACCCTGAAATTTCAATTGTGGCTGAGTTTATGGGAGGAGTAGACCCGGCAAAGGATTATGTACTGTCCTGCCTGAAGAGTAAAAAAACTGTTGTTACGGCAAATAAGGAGCTGATTGCCAAATGTGGATCGGAACTACAAAAGGTGGCAATAGAAAACGGTGTTGGATTATATTACGAAGCAAGCGTGGCGGGGGGGATTCCTGTCATAAAGATACTTTTGGAGTCACTTCAGGCAAACAGGGTTTATGGGATGATGGGCATAATAAATGGTACTACCAATTACATACTCACAAAAATGTCTGAAGAAGGAAGAAACTTCGAAGATGTGTTGGAAGAAGCCCAGAGGCTTGGAATTGCCGAACCTGACCCTACATCTGACGTTGAGGGGTTTGATGCCGCTTACAAGCTTTCCATATTGTCATCCATATCATTTCATAAAAGAGTGGATGTAGATTGTATATACCGGGAAGGAATTTCTCAAATAACAGTAGATGATATTAATTATGGAAAGGAACTAGGGTTTGTGCTTAAGCTTCTTGCCATTGCCAAAAAACAGGACAACACTATTGAAGTAAGGGTTCATCCGACGTTTATTCCCAAAGACCATCCTCTTGCTGCTGTGAGGCATTCCTTTAATGCCATATTTTTAAAGGGCGATGCAGTGGGAGATATAATGCTGTATGGCAGGGGAGCCGGTGATCTTCCCACCGGTAGTGCCGTTGTATCTGATATAATAACTGCGTGCCAGCGAAAAGGAAACCACAGGTATATTAACTTTTACAACGATGAGGAGAGTTCTGAAGGCACAAATTATAACAATGATTGGGAGAGTGAGTTTTTTATAAGACTTACGGTAAAGGATAAACCGGGAGTTCTTGCCAAAATAGCAGGAAGCTTTGGTAAATACGGAGTAAGTATAGCCTCGGTAATTCAAAAGGATAGGGGAAAGGAAAGTGCTCCTCTGATATTTGTTACCCATACGGCAAAGAAATTTTCCTTAAAAAAAGCTATTTCTAACATAAAAAAACAGGACGATGTTTTAAAGGTTGAAAACGTAATATCTGTAGAACACTAAATAAAAGCATATGATTATCAAGGATTGACACTGCCCAACAGAAGATCGGTCTTTTCGTATTGTTGCTCAAGAATCGCTTTTGCCTCTTCAACAACGCCATCCTCTATCTTTTTGACTTTTTTACTCAAATTTCTTTTTATTTTAGATATTTTTTGTTTTTTTGTTTTGAAATCCAAGTCCTTATCTTGGACAACTTCATCAATTAAGGATTTGGATTTTTTGATTTCAAGGTTGATTTGATTTTTAGCTTTATTTTCAACATCATTTAGCAATTTTTTGGTTTTTCCAAGTTCTTTTTTTACGTCAGAAGCCTTGGATATAAGTGATTCATTTTCAAAAGACTCAATGTTGTTCCATTTAATATTATCTGACGATAGTTGGCCAAAGTCATAATCGTCCTTAGGCGATTGAGGATGCCAATTATTAAAGTGATTAACAAATGCCTCTTCTTTTTTAGAGTTCATGGAAGAATTGTGGCTTTTACTCTTTGGAGAATCCTTTTTATCCTTATCCAAAGAATCATCCTTTTTATTCGGAGAAGAATTCCAAGTTTTTTTATAATTATTTAAATAATCCTGCATCAATCTATTATTAGGACATGCCAAAATTGTGGTATATCTTAACAGTATAGTGGACAAGAATACAAATGTAAATATTAATACAAGCTTTCTCACACTATTTCCCCCTTTAAAATTATAGGAAATTACAATGTAATCCAACTCTTTTTTTATATTACTTCTTTATATTATAATAGTACTTTCTATTATTTAGTCTCATTATACCACATAGTGTATTTTTCGTATATAACTAAATGCAAATATTTATATATTCTTAAATTATAAATATTTATATCCAAAGGCAATACTATTTAAGTAGCAAGGCGATCCATTTTGTTATAAAGATTTTCCACTGTTTTGCAGCTACATTATAAACCATAGAGCTTGAAACCAAAATATAAACTGGATTTCAAGCTATTTTTATTTAAAAAAATGTGAAAATAATAGTAGCGTATTTTAACGAATTATGGTATGATAGATATATATTTA
>JAAYTO010000094.1 GCA_012523755.1 Clostridium sp.
GGGGCATTTCTTAAAAAATGATTTTCTTGCCTGAATATTAAATGCTGAAATGGCATTTTAAAAAACTCTCTTGTGAGAGTATTGGCAGGAGATGGGTTCATGCTTTTACCGTGGACACCGGATGGATACACAAGACACCGTTATGATATAATGTTACGTGCAAAAAAATTAAAAGTGAGGTCATAGTGTGGATAACAATATAAAAATAGAAAAAGCAGTGTTACATATCCTGGACAACAATGTCGGTATTCCTGTGCTCTCGGACAAGGAATTGGAAACGGATAATGAAATACACAGTTTTTTGGAGAAGCACATTGAGAAGTTGCTAAATGACAGCAATTTAAAGGAAGCCAAGTTTATAGAAGATTCCAATAGCATGAGAGATTTATGCCGGCACTTGGCAGGTAATGCCGGAGATTTTTTGCAAGCAAGCATTTATACTGCTCAAAGACTGTTTGATATTATGACGAAAAATGTTGATATTGTACCGGCGGATCTGATATGTTGCCTTTTTAATTATGACGGTCAACCCTACTTTGGTATTTTGAAGTTAAATTACAAAACCGGTTTTACTCATTATGTTGAAAAGGTTGAAGAAGGCAATGTCAACACCATTATACGGCACAGGACCCTTTTACCGTCGGATTCACAGAAGATAGATGAATGTGCCTTTATAAATTTAAATAGTTTTGACATTAAGCTTATTGAAAAAGTTTATGAAATAAATGGCGAAAAGGAGTTTTATCTGTCTAGGCTTTTTTTGATTTGTTCAACAAATCTTTCAGACAATGAAAAACTTAAAATCATTGATAAAGTTACCCAAAAGATAAACAAGAAATTTTTCGATGAAGATTTTAATAATATTGCAAAGCTCAAAAAGGCGGTATCGGAAAGCCTTGAAGAGACAAGCTCTATTGAACTGAATACAATTGCAGATGAAGTTTTTGGAAACAACCTGGAGATAAAAAGCGAATATATTACTGAAATACAAAAAGCAGGTTTGGATGAAAAAACAATATCTGTACCACAAAAGCTTGCAGAAAGAAAATACAGGAGTTCTAAAATTAAAACCGATACTGGGGTGGAAATAAACTTTCCGTCAAGTTATTATAACGATAAAGATAAATTGGAGTTTATTAACAATCAAGACGGAACTGTATCAATATTAATAAAAAATGTTAACAAGATAACTAATAAGTAAAAACGGAAATCATATGACTAAAATTTAATTATCTGATAATAATAATAGTGATTATTACAAAAACACAAATCGTATGACATGAATTGTTTTATATAAAAGCCGGCGAAGAAGGGGCGAGACAGCTAAAGAGAAAGTTTGTTAAAAAATTATTTATTTTTTACTTTTGGTATTGAAAATAGAAATGAAATAATATAAAATGGTTGATGTTATATGATAATCTTGCCAGTTGGTGAATTTATTACTGCATTCATACTATCTGGTGACTGATATAAGCATTATTAGATTATTTATTTACATAGGAGGCGATATTAATGGCAGTAAAAGTAGGTATTAACGGTTTTGGACGTATTGGGCGTCTGGTTTTCAGGGCTTCGCTCGACAATCCTGATGTTGAGGTTGTAGGTATCAACGACCCATTCATTGACCTGGATTATATGCAATATATGTTAAAGTATGACACAATTCACGGTCAATTCAAAGGTGAAATTTCCGAAGATAACGGCAAGCTTGTTGTAAACGGAAAGAAAATAAGTGTTTATGCTAGCATGGATCCTGCAGAGATTCCTTGGAGTGAATGCGGAGCAGAATACATTGTTGAATCAACAGGAGTATTCACAACTACAGAAAAGGCTTCAGCTCATTTTAAAGGCGGTGCAAAGAAGGTTGTAATCAGTGCTCCATCGGCGGATGCTCCGATGTTTGTAATGGGTGTTAACCAGGACAAATATTCCAAGGACATGAAAGTTGTATCAAATGCTTCATGTACAACAAACTGTTT
Organism: Clostridium sp.; assembly: GCA_012523755.1. GTDB lineage: Bacteria > Bacillota > Clostridia > Acetivibrionales > Acetivibrionaceae > Hungateiclostridium. Next base: position 1,980 of record JAAYTO010000094.1, read on the forward strand.
AGCTCCTTTAGCTAAAGTTATTCATGATAACTTTGGAATTATCGAAGGCTTAATGACAACTGTTCACGCTACAACTGCAACACAGAAGACTGTTGACGGTCCTTCAAAGAAAGACTGGAGAGGTGGACGTGCTGCTTCAGGTAACATCATTCCTTCTTCAACAGGAGCTGCAAAGGCTGTTGGAAAGGTTATTCCGGAATTGAACGGCAAATTGACAGGTATGTCCTTTAGGGTTCCAACCCTTGACGTATCAGTTGTTGACTTGACCTGCCGTCTTGAAAAGGCTGCTACTTATGACGAAATTAAAGCAGCGGTTAAAAAGGCTTCAGAAAACGAATTAAAGGGAATTTTGGGATACACAGAAGATATGGTTGTATCATCGGACTTTATCGGTGATCCCCGTACATCGATTTTTGATGCAGGAGCTGGTATTCCATTAAATAGTAACTTTGTAAAACTTGTTTCATGGTATGACAACGAGTGGGGTTATTCAAACAAGGTTGTTGACTTAATAGTTTATATGGCTTCTGTGGATGCAAAATAATTATCTGCTTTATTGAAATGACAATTAGAAGGTTCGGTTTCGACCGAACCTTTTTGTGAATAAATTCAAAGACGCACAGAGTAGAGTTTATTATGCAACAATATTATAGTGTTCAATAAGTAAGGAGCGTGAAGATTTATGGCAATGATGAACAAGAAAACCATTGAAGAAATTGATGTAAAGGGAAAAAAAGTCATAGTAAGGGTTGATTTTAACGTACCGTTGGATGAGAATGGAAATATTACTGATGACAAGAGAATAGTCGGTGCCCTTCCAACCATTAAGTATTTAGTAGAGCATGGTGCGAAAACCATATTGGTATCCCATCTTGGAAGACCAAAACAGGGATTTGAGGACAAATTCAGCATGAAGCCGACGGCTGTCAGACTTGGTCAGCTCCTTGGCAAAGAAGTTATTATGGCAAAGGATGTTATCGGATCGGATGCCAAAGAGAAAGCAGCTGCGTTAAAAGATGGAGAAGTTTTGATGCTGGAGAATGTCAGATTTCATAAGGAAGAGACCAAAAATGACCCTGCTTTTGCAAAGGAATTATCTGGGCTGGCTGAAATTTATGTAAATGACGCATTCGGAACTGCTCATAGGGCCCATGCTTCAACAGCAGGTCTTGCGGATCATTTGCCGGCGGTATGCGGTTACCTTATTCAAAAGGAAATTGATGTGATGGGCAAGGCGTTATCAAATCCTGAAAGACCTTTTGTAGCAATATTGGGCGGTGCCAAGGTTTCAGATAAAATTGGTGTTATCGAAAACCTGATGGACAGGGTTGATTGTCTTATAGTTGGCGGAGGTATGGCTTATACCTTCTTTAAAGCAAAAGGATACGGCATAGGTACTTCCATATGTGAAGACGATAAGGTGGAACTGGCAAAGAGTTTGCTTGAAAAGGCTGAGAGCAAGGGTGTCAAGCTGATGCTTCCTGTAGATAACATGGTGGGAAAAGAGTTTAATAACGATACCGAAAGTCAGGTTGTTCAGTCAAATAAGATTCCTGATGGTTGGATGGGAATGGACATTGGTCCTGAAACAATCAAGCTGTATTCTGAAGCAATTAAAAAGGCCAAAACCGTAGTCTGGAATGGACCAATGGGAGTATTTGAGTTTGCAAATTTCGCAAACGGAACAAAGGAAGTGGCAAAAGCTGTTGCCGAGTCTGGTGCGATTTCAATAATCGGTGGCGGAGATTCTGCTGCAGCTGTTGAACAACTGGGTTTTGCAGATAAAATAACACATATTTCTACCGGTGGCGGTGCATCATTGGAATTTCTGGAAGGAAAAGTACTGCCGGGAATAGATGTATTAATGGATAAATAAGGGGAGAAGATGTCAATGAGTAGAAAAATTATTGCAGCTGGAAACTGGAAGATGAATAAGACAGCAAAGGAAGCTGTTGAGTTTGTTAATGCTTTAAAGGGCAGAGTGGCAGATGCCGATTCTGAGGTAGTGGTAGGAGTACCTTTTGTATGTTTGCCGGGAGTTATAGAAGCTGCTAAAGGGTCAAATATCAAGGTTGCAGCACAAAACATGCACTGGGAGGAAAAGGGTGCATTTACCGGAGAAGTTTCCGGGCCGATGCTGGCTGACCTTGGAGTTGATTATGTCATTATAGGACACTCTGAAAGAAGACAGTACTTCGGAGAAACCGATGAAACTGTCAATAAAAAGGCTCATGCAGCCTTTAAGTACGGATTAAAGCCGATTATCTGTGTGGGTGAGTCCCTGACTCAAAGAGAGCAAGGCGTTACAGCCGAACTGGTAAGGTACCAGGTAAAAATTGCTTTATTGGGTCTTTCGGCGGAGCAGGTTAAAAACACTGTAATTGCGTATGAGCCGATTTGGGCAATAGGTACCGGCAAAACGGCTACAAGTGAGCAAGCAGAGGAAGTTTGTGCAATAATAAGGGGCTGTGTTAAAGAGCTTTATGGCAGTGATGCTGCAGAAACTGTAAGGATTCAATATGGCGGAAGTGTTAATGCGGCTAATGCTTCAGAACTTTTCAACATGCCTGATATTGATGGAGGACTTGTTGGGGGAGCAAGTCTCAAACTTGATGACTTTGAAAAAATAGCAAAGTATAATAAGTAGATGCTTAATTTATATTAATTTATAAATCATGCATTACTTAGCGAGTAGTTTAAGGTAACTGGTTTTGATTAGTGGGTTTTATGCAAAATAGCTCCATCCATAAAAGTGGGGCTATTTTATTAGTGGGACTTCACGAAGTGAAATTACCAAAAAGCGATGGGGGCTTGATACCCCCGGGGCTTTTGTTGAGTGGGATTTCACGAAGTGAAAGGCTGAAAGAATTCAGGCATTATTGAGCCAAGAAAACCATATCCTTGACTTACTCTTATTAATTAAATGAGGTGTAAGACAATGAACAAAAGGTTAGTAACTTTAATCATATTAGACGGTTTTGGCATCAACGAAAGAGAAGATGGAAATGCCATAAAAGCTGCCAACAAACCCAATATAGACAGATTTATGAGTCAGTATCCCAATACCCGTATTCGCACCAGCGGCTTGGATGTGGGGCTGCCGGAGGGACAAATGGGCAATTCCGAGGTGGGTCACACCAATATTGGAGCAGGAAGAATAGTGTATCAGGAACTTACAAGGATAACCAAGTCTATAGAAGACGGGGACTTTTTTGAAAAGAAAGAATTTCTTGATGCGATAGACAACTGTAGAAAGAATAATTCAAAGCTGCATCTTTTTGGGCTTTTATCCGACGGAGGTGTCCACAGTCATAATACCCATTTGTATGGGCTGTTGGAGCTGGCTAAAAAACAGAATTTTAATAATGTCTATATTCACTGCTTTTTTGATGGAAGGGATGTTCCTCCCGACAGTGCAAAAGGTTATGTTGAAGAGCTTGAGAGCAAACTCAAGGAAATTGGCGTTGGCAGAATAGCTTCTGTTATGGGAAGGTATTATTCTATGGACAGGGACAAAAGATGGGAAAGGGTCAAGCTTGCATATGATGCCATGGTGTTGGGAAAGGGTTTGATGGCTTCAAGTGCAATAGAGGCGGTGGTAGAATCCTATGAAAGAGAAGAGTTTGACGAATTTGTAAAGCCTACGGTAATAATGAAAGACAACGAACCCGTGGCTACTATTGAAAAGAATGATTCGATAATATTCTTCAATTTCAGACCCGACAGAGCCAGAGAAATAACAAGAACCTTTACAGATGTTGATTTTGATGGTTTTGAAAGAGGAAAAGGTTATTTCCCGGTATTTTTCGTTTGTATGACCCAATATGACGTGACAATTGAAAACGCTGTTGTAGCTTTTAAGCCTGAAAGCCTTACCAATACTTTTGGCGAATATATCAGCAAGCACGGGCTCAAACAGCTTCGTATCGCAGAAACAGAAAAATATGCCCATGTAACCTTCTTCTTTAACGGAGGAGTAGAAGCAGTATATGAAGGAGAGGACAGGGTGTTAATTAATTCTCCTAAGGTTGCGACCTATGATATGAAGCCTGAAATGAGTGCGTATGAAGTAACTGATAGCGTTACTGAGTGCATAAATTCGAAAAAATACGACGTAATAATACTTAACTATGCAAATCCTGACATGGTGGGACACACGGGAGTTTTTAATGCAGCAAAATCTGCAATTGAAGCTATTGATGAATGTCTTGGAAAGGTAGTTCCTGCGATACTTGCTCAGGATGGAGTAGCACTCATTACTGCGGATCATGGAAACTCCGAACAGATGAGTGATTATGAAACAGGCAGTCCTTTTACAGCACATACAACAAATCCTGTTCCATTGATTGTGATGGGGCTTGGACACATTAATCTTAAAGAGGGAAGATTGGCGGATCTTGCACCTACAATGCTTAGTATTTTAGGGCTTGAGAAGCCTGATGAAATGACGGGAGAGTCATTGATAATAAAGGGATGAGCTTTGTAATAATGGGTTTTAAAAACGTGCCATCAACGAAAAGTGTATCCCTCCGGAAACACGGTGAAATCATGAAGGAAGATTAAGCCATGGCATAAATTACAGATAAACTTTATTGAGCCTTTGTAGTAAGATATTACCCATAGATAATGAAAAGTGGGGTTATACTAAATGGGTAAGAAATTATACAAAGGGA
>JAAYTO010000095.1 GCA_012523755.1 Clostridium sp.
AACCAAATTAAACGGCAGGTCAATAGGGTAATTTTATTGTGATAGATTTTAAGTCAGATTATTTTCTCTAAAGAATGATTAAGCAGATTTTATTTTGACGTTTTTATGAGCTATCGGGGGAAAACAATTTGCTGATCTACACCCATGGAAGAGGATTATTAGAATGATGTATGTGGGAGCCGTTTCTGATGCAGATATTTTGATTAATTTAGCCAGGGTTAATCAATTGAATATTATTGAATATTTTAGAACTTTTATTTAAAGAAATCGTCATTCCGCAGTATGTGTATGATATTGAAATAAAGAAGAATGCTGGAAAGTTCTATGGTTTAATTAACGAAGCCATTCATAAGGATAAGAGTATATTTAAAATAGTAGATAGGAAGAAAGATATATTTGTAGATATGCTTGCAAAAGACATTATTGAGGATAAGAAAAAAGTAATAGGTCCTGGAGAAAGTGAATGTGCAGGATATGCCAAAGCATTGAGAATTCCAATTATAATTTCAGATAATTACACTGAATTTAAGTGGCTAAGTGAGTTCATTACCCTTACACATAATAATATTTTGACAAGATCTCAAAAAACGAAGCAGAGAACATCTTTAATCAGATTAATGATAAGTTGACTCATCCGACTAGAGACACCTTTGTGGACCAATACAGAAAGGCTCTAATGAGATTTGAGAGAAATGGTTGGAAAGGATATCTGGACGTTAAAAATTATAAGGATGGATGAAAAGGGAAAAGAAAAAATTTAATAGTGCAAAACAGGGTAGCAGCGGAGCCACCCTGTTTTACGTTTAGGGGGTTGTGTACCACAAATTACTTTTTACAAAGTATACAAATACGATAGAAACTTTGAAGGTAATAGCCGAACCGACATAAGAGGCAAATGTTAAACTTCAATACATTAAAAAAATTGATTTTAAAATCAATAATATTTATAAAATAATTGACAATAATAAATAAATGCTTTAATATAATAAATATAGTATAGTTGTTTTTAATAGTAAAGCATTGAATTCTACCTAACAAAATTGAGGAGTGGTTATAATGGGTAAGGAAGTACTTGGCAGATGTCCTGTTTGCAACAGTGACACATATGTTGCGAAAATTAGTTGTCCTACATGCAGTACAGCTATAGAGGGGCAGTTTGATTTATGCAGATTCTGCAGGTTGACTTCTGAGCAAAAATTATTCATAGATGTATTTATTAAGTGCAGAGGCAATATAAAAGAAGTGGAAAAGGAACTTGGAGTTTCATATCCTACGGTAAAGAACAGGCTTGAGGATGTTGCAAATGCATTAGGGCACAAATCGGAGGATGGCCCGGATGAAGGAACAAAACGCAGGGAAATTCTTGACAGGGTATACAACGGTGAAATATCTGTAGAGGATGCCCTGGAATTGTTAAAACGCTGATGGGGCGGTGTTGGCGGCAGTGATGAAAAAATGTGATTGGGCTGCCGTGGAGTTTCACAAGATTAGGAGGCGGTATTCATTATGTCAATTAGTGAAGAAAGAATGTTTATACTCAAGATGCTTGAAGAGGGGAAAATAAGCAGTGATGAAGCGGCTAAACTGATAGAAGCAATTGAAAATCGTGGAGAAAAAGACGAGAATGACGGTTCTAAAAGGCAGAAAAAAACCGGTTTTAACGAAGAAGTGTCAAAG
>JAAYTO010000096.1 GCA_012523755.1 Clostridium sp.
GGGTTTACAGGCTAAGACCGCAAAGGTAGTAAGAGATGGTGTGGAAAAAGATATTCCCATAGAGGAAGTAGAAGTTGGAGATGTTATCGTAGTAAGGCCGGGAGAAAAAGTGCCGGTGGACGGTAAGATTACCGAGGGGAATTCTTCGTTGGATGAGTCAATGTTGACCGGAGAAAGCTTGCCGGTGGAGAAAAAGGCTGGGGATTTTGTTGTCGGTGCCACCATAAACAAATTTGGAACCTTTAAGTTTGAGGCGACAAAGGTCGGCAGGGATACGGTTCTGTCACAAATAATTAAAATGGTAGAGGATGCCCAAGGTTCTAAAGCCCCGATACAGAAAATTGCTGACCGGGTTTCGGGAATTTTTGTACCTGTCGTTATAGGAGTTGCAGTTATTACATTTATAATATGGTATCTGGTGCTGGGAGATTTTGCAGCGGGTATTATAAGCGGGGTGTCGGTTCTAGTAATAGCCTGTCCCTGTGCCCTAGGTCTGGCAACACCGACAGCAATCATGGTTGGTACCGGTAAGGGTGCCGAGAACGGAATCCTTATTAAAGGTGGCGAGTACTTGGAAATGACCTATAAGGTAAATGCTGTTGTGCTGGATAAGACCGGTACCATCACCAAGGGTCAGCCGGAGGTTACAGATATAATATCCTTAGGAAAGATTGAAAGCAGTGAGATACTGAAAATGGCGGCTATTGCAGAGAAAAGCTCTGAACATCCTTTAGGTTCAGCCATTTACGAAAAGGGCAAAAATGAATATGGCACTATACCCGATCCGGAATGGTTTAAGGCGATTCCCGGCAAAGGAATTATAGCGGTTGTAGATCAGAAGGAAATTTATATTGGAACCCGAAAGTTAATGACCGAAAGGAAAATCGATCCGGGGACAACCGAAAATGCTATAATAAAGCTGGAGGACGAAGGAAAGACAGCAATGTTGATGGCGGTAAACAATAAAATTGAAGCCATAATAGCGGTTGCGGATACTTTAAAGGAAAGTTCTGAAGAAGCTATAAAGGAATTGCAGGATATGGGTATTTTGGTATATATGATAACCGGTGACAACCAGAGGACAGCCAAGGCTATTGCAAAGCAGGTGGGCATTGAAAATGTTCTTTCGGAGGTACTTCCCGAGAACAAGGCTGAGGAAGTGGAGAAGCTCAAAAAGCAAGGCAAAATTGTTGCAATGGTTGGGGATGGAATCAATGATGCTCCTGCATTGGCTACAGCAGACATCGGTATGGCTATTGGTACGGGTACTGATGTGGCGATTGAAGCAGCAGATATTACTTTGATGCGGGGTGATTTAATTACTATTCCTGCTGCAATTCGTTTATCTAGGAAAACCATGGGGAAAATCAAGCAGAATTTATTCTGGGCGTTTATATATAACATTATTGGCATACCCTTTGCAGCCATGGGATTGTTAAATCCAATGATAGCAGGGGGAGCCATGGCATTTAGTTCGGTATCGGTTGTTACCAATTCCCTTAGCTTAAAGAGGTTTAAGCCTTATAAAAAGTAACACAATAAAAACTATATAGCTTATGTGTCAATTAATATTACTTTATTATTCTGAAAATTCAGTTTTGGTCCATAATCTATATAAATAAATCAAACGGGAGGTTTGGCACATGTCTAAGGAAATAGTAAATTTAACAGTTGACGGAATGTCCTGCAGTCACTGCGAAAACAGTGTAAAAAAATCTGTTGGGGATCTGAAGGGGGTCGATGGTGTCAAAGTAGATCTAAAGGGTAAAAAGGTTTTCGTGGAATATGATGCTGATAAGGTTAATCTTGAAACTATCATAGAAACCATTGAGGATCAGGGTTATGATGTGGAAAAGTAAGGATGACACAAAAGAACCGTCCCCCCGTGACAGGTGACACGGGGGGACGGTTCTTTTCTTAGAGTATAATTATAGTTGGCAAGACAAGTAAATAATTAGGAGATATCCGAAGATATCTCCCATATACATAAATCATCCTGTATAATGTTAATTGACGGAAAAAAAACATTGATAGGAGTAGATTTATGTATTACCTAAGTGTAAACGGAAACGGTGTTAATTTCAAGGATTTAGAGAAAAAAATATATAAATATGCCTGTGAACAGGCATGTAAGATGATGACAGAGATTCTGACAAATTTAGATAAAATGCTTTTGGAGA
>JAAYTO010000097.1 GCA_012523755.1 Clostridium sp.
ATCCCACAGTGCTGCAACCGCATCACTAGCCACGCTATCCAAAAGTTTGCACAGGCGGGATGTATCGGTATAGACACCATTGGTTTCGACAAGCAAAGTTACACCTTTTTCTTCCGCAATGGGAACCAGCTTCTTAAGTGCTTCCAAAACCACATTGTCATCCACCTCTCCGTCGGGATGGGGTTCAAGGTCTGCAAGTATACGTACATAAGGTGTTTTAAGCTTTGATGCAAGAGTAATATATTGTACAATCTCTTCATGGTTCTTTTGAGCATTCTCAGCAAACTTCAAGCAACATCCTGAAGAAAAACATGGAATCTCAAGGCGAAGTTCCGAGAGTTTTTTCGCTGTTTGGGGCAGCTGAGATTCTGTAAAAGGCTTCGCTTTTACAGCAAAAATTTCATCTCCCAATCCCCTTATTTCAATACCATCAAAACCAAAATCCTTAGCCATGGAATATATTTCGGTCCAGCTAAAGTCAGGGCATCCCAGTGTTGAAAACGCAATTTTCATAACAATCCTCCTTAATTACTTATAGGTTTATCAGCTCATATACAAAGCCTTTATAGCACAAAGACAAGGAAAACATCCCAAAAACTTTATTTATTTTATATTTTCCTTTACTTTGCACTGATAAACAGTGAGTATATAAAAATTAATTCACTTTCTTAGATAAAAATAAAAAAGCCTTCGTCTCATAAATTTATTCTAGAGACGAAAGCGTTATGCTCCCGTGGTACCACTCTCATTGGTATATAAATACCCCCTCGGCGACATCAATAAAAATCAATGTCCTCTCATGATAACGGCGAGATACCCGTTCCCACCTACTTGCCCTACAGACCAAAGCCTGCAAAGCTTTCAGCTGAATGCTCAAAGGCGAGTTTCGCAATCTGCTCCGTGTACTGTTTTCCAGCAACCAACAGCTCTCTGAGACACTGGCAAGCAGCACTTTCTCCTCATCAACGCATTTTAACCTTCTTAAATTTAATCATTTTTATGTAATGGTATCAAATAAAGTTTTCCTTGTCAAGAGTCGTTATGTCAACTTTTGTTTTGAATTTTTTTTAATCTTCATTCCCCTCAAAAGTAATTCTTTTAAATCCTCCAAAATCCTTTTTCATCTGATGATATAACTCCTTTCCCAGAAGGAATTTATAGATTTGGTCTGCTTTTTCTTCAGCATCAACATCCTCGAACTGTTCCGGGAACATTACTTTCCCCATATAATATGCATTGGTCATGGCCGTACCAATATTCGTATGGTAATAATTGAAGGGAAGCTGCAAATAAACCTCTCCATTTTTGAATGCCGAAAGGACTGTGTAGAACTCCCTGTTTTTATTATAATCTTGCCTGACTATTTCCCATCCCCCTGCATCGATAAAAATTATGTCCGGATTCCAGTCAATCAGCTTCTCCTTATCTATCATAACCGATCCAATTCTTCCGGTTTCATCCACTACATTCTTTGCGTTTATAGCATCGAATAAAGAATAAGCTCCGTAAGTACTTTCTATTCCATGAGTTCCTTTCATACCCAAGGCTCCTATATATATGCTGGGTTTTATTCCATCTTGAATACCTTTTGTACGGGCATTCAGATCCTGCCTGCAGTTTTCCATATAATCTACAATTTGCCGGGCTCGCTCTTCCTTTCCGATTATTTCCCCAATAATTCTTATTGAATTATAAATCTCAGGGTCAAACACCGAAGCTTTTCCATAACTTAGGGCAATAACCGGAATTCCTGTTTTTGCCTGCAATTTATCGACAGAAGCACTGTCCGGGGCATAAGTGCTGAAAATCACATCCGGCTTGACCCCAATAATCTTTTCAGGGTCAGGAGAGTTATTCGGCCCTCCCTGTCCTATTACCGGAAGGTCTTTAAAAGATGGATTTGCCAGCATATAGGGTTTTCCGGTAGAATCATCCTTATCGATTTGCTCAATCCCGACTAGCCCTTCATCAGTATTAAAGTAGCAGTACAGCCTGAGTGCCCCGGGACCAATGGCCACCACCCGGTCAGCAACCGCATCAACTGCAACCGTCCTTCCTAAAGCATCAGTAACAGTAATCTTGTTTGTATTTGTATCCTGCCGGTTATCGAAAGAACAACCACTTAAGACAAGTGCCATAAAAACAAAAATCAATATATGCTTAAAAAAAAGTTTGAAATTCATGCCCTTTACTCCCTTCATAGATCGGTCTTTGATATATACACAAAGAACAAAAATAAAAAAAACCTTGATCCCTACACCGGTGTCACAACCGTAACATCTTCAAACCTGTCTATTCGAACCGGTATCGAGTAAACTTTTTCAATATTCTCCGGCGTTATTACCTCATGTCCTCCCGCCGCGTATATTTCACCGTTTTTCAAAAACAGAAACTTACTGGCAAAACGCAGTGCAAGATTTATGTCATGCATTGTAACCACTGCAGATATCCCCTGCTCTTCAACCACTTTTTTAATATTTTTCATTGTTTCAATCTGGTTTTTTAAATCCAAGCTGCTGGTAGGCTCATCAAGTAAAAGCAGTTTCGGTTTTTGTGCCAGTGCTCTTGCCAGCACAACCTTTTGCAGCTCTCCCCCACTGAGTTCATTCAGGTATCGGAAAGCATAACCGCTTAGCCCTAGCATGCTTAAAATATCTTCAACTATTGCCAGATCCTTTTTTGAAGCTTCCCATTTTATATAGGGTTTTCTTCCAAGGAGCACAGCATCAAAAACTGTCATCTTGATGCTCTCCTGCCTTTGGGCAACATATCCGATTCTTTTTGCCCTTTCCCTTCTATCAAGCCTCTTTGTTTCATCCTCATTTATAAAAACAGAACCTGCACAGGGTTTTAGAATATTGTTTATACATTTTAGCAGCGTGGATTTTCCCGCCCCGTTGATTCCAAGAACCGCCAAAAGTTCTCCCTTAGATATAGAAAAACTGATGTTTCTAAGCACCGAACGCCCCGGATAATTAAATGCCAATCCCTTAACCGATAAAATCATTTATTCCTATACCCCCTTGCCAATAAGTATAAAAATAAAGGTGCACCAAAAAAAGACGTTATTGCACCCACTGGTAGCACTACAGGGCTGATGACGGTTCTTGCCAAAGTATCAGAAACCAACAGAAGCAACGCTCCCGCTAATGCCGAAGCCGGAATAAGATAGCGGTGATCCCCTCCAATTATTCTCCTCATTATCTGGGGCGGAACCAAACCAATAAAGCCTATTATCCCCAGAAACGAAACCACCACGGCAGTAATCAGGGAAGAAACAAACATTCCCCCCAGACGGATATTTTCAACATGTACCCCTAAGCTCTTCGCATTTTCCTCACCGCTGTCAATGGCATTGTAATCCCATCTTCTGAATAAGAAATATATAATTGACAGACCTATAACAACCGTCATTATTATAACCTCATTCCCTACAGCCCTTCCAAGATCCCCGAAAGTCCAAAAAACTGCGGCAGCCACCTGCACATCCTGGGCAAAATATTGTATCAGCATTGTTCCTGCCGAAAAAACAGAGCTTATTGCCACACCAGACAGTACCATTGCCTCCGGCGTGAAGCCCCGAAACCTTGCCAGCATAAGTATAACCATGGCAGAAACCATTGCCCATATAAATGCCGATGTTGTAACCACGTAGGGATTATTGATTGCTACTGCATCCAAACTAGTGCTTCCCACTCTTCCTGCCCCAAAAACAATAATTGCTAAATTGGCTCCAAAAGCCGCCGAATTTGATATTCCCAGCGTCGATGGTGAAGCCAGGGGATTTCTAAGATTATTTTGCATAACACAGCCAGCTGTTGATAAACCGGCACCGCCAATAATCGCAGCCAAAACCCTTGGCATCCGGATATTCCAGACTATTAGCTTCGATGTCTCGTCTCCCCTGCCCAAAATCGCACAAAAAACCTGATAAAGGTTCAATCCTAAAGCCCCGGCATTGATTGCCAATACTGAAGCTATAGCGACCATAAACAGCAGCAAAATAATAATAATTGTTTTTTTTGTCCTGTATCTTTTGTATTCATCTATCTGTTTTATACTGTTTATCATAGTTACTTCCCGATTCAAAGCCCTCTATCTCCTTAAAGTCAACTACCAGCCCCTTGAATAGTTCACAAAGCAATCAAGGCAAACCTTTTTGCCTTCGTTTAACCTCACTTTATGTTCCGGAGCACCCTCACCACAGATTTCGCAGGATATTGTTTTAAACCTCCGTGCCTTTTCCGGCAGTTCAAAAGCTGGCCTGCCAAAATCAAAAAGCTCATCAACCGGTGCATTCAAAATATATTCCTGACGCTCTTTTCTATCCATTTCACCCTTAAATTGTTTCAATATTATTCTTATGCTCTGTTTCCCTGTACGATTAAAAAAACTAAAAGCCATTTTTCCCGTACCCCTGTAAATAAGATTTCCTTTCCCTAAGGTACAGCCTGTAATAATCTGAATTGCATCCACTCCGCAGGCATCATTTTCCGTAACACATACAATCTCCTCATCTTTTGAAAAGGTGATTCCCATCTTCTCTATTACCGCTTCACATGCCTTAAAGCCTATAGCAAGCCCCGGACACTCATGTCCGTGAAATTCTACCGCTTTTCTCCACAACTCCCTATCCATTTATCTTCCTCCAAAATATCTCTCTAAAATAAAAACCACAAAAAGAACCGTTTCTTACGGCATCCCTTCGTGGTTTATTTACATCAAAATATATCCCTTGCTTTTTACTGAAACCTTCATGGTTTCTAGCTTCCATGACTCCATAACAAAATACCATATCCGTGATGTGTTGTCAAGTTAATATTTTTTAATTCTTTTTCAACCTTCTCCCATATAACCAATATCACAGTACCGATTAAATAGCAGAGAATATCTTTTACATCAAAGTAAATTCCGATAACTGTAGAAAGCATTTTATTATCTCTTAAATGTAATACGTCCACAATACGGTAATATTGAGCTATCTCCACAATACACGCAAAAACAATTACATCAGTGGTGCAAAAACTCGCAAAATAGTGCCAATTAATCTTCTGTACCATTTGACATTTTTTATATCTTTCATGGTTATTTCTTTACATACTTTAAGCGTGCTGAGAAAATCTTCCTTAACAGCAAGAACACTGCTGCTTTTATACATCCATACTCCGCATTCAAAATGAAGATAAAAACTTCTATAGTCCATATTTATCGAACCTACAACTGCGTACTCATCATCGGAAACCAAGGTTTTCGAATGAATAAACCCAGGGGTGTACTCATATATTCGTACACCGTTTTCTACCAACATCCTGTAATTTGATCTTGTAACTGCATGTACATACCATTTGTCCGCCAGGTGTGGAGTAATAATGCGGACATCTACTCCGGATTTAGCTGCAGAAGTCAGTGCTTTTGTCATTCCATAGTCAATAATTAAATACGGAGTTGTTATGTAAACATATTTGTTTGATTTGTTCAGCAAATTCAAATAAACTATTTCACCAACAGTCTCATCGTCAAAAGGACTATCTGCAAAGGGTTGAAAATATCCTTCCGAGCTTTCCATTTTAAAAAGGTTGTTTTTTCTAAACTCACTAAAATCCTCATCTACTCCCTTAAGATAATCCCACATAGAAAGAAACATTACCGTCATATTCCATACGGCATCCCCCTTAATCATTATGGCATTATCCTTCCAATATCCGTGCTTTTCTATCTCGTTAATGTATTCATCCGCAAGATTAATGCCCCCGGCAAACCCCGTATGACCGTCAATTATTGCTATTTTGCGGTGATCCCGGTTGTTTATTTTAGCAGACAGAACAGGTCTTACCGGGTTAAAAACGCAACACTTGATTCCCAGCTGATTTAATTTTTGACAATAGTTCCGCGGCAAAAGCAAAAGACAACCCAAGTCGTCATATATTATACGTACATCGACACCTTTTTTAGCCTTTTCAACTAATATATCCAATATGCTGTTCCACATAACCCCTTCCTGAATAATAAAGTATTCCAGAAAAATAAAGTGTTCCGCTTTTTTTAATTCCTCCTTCAGTCTTTCAAACTTTATTTCTCCTATTGGAAGATATTCACCGGTTGTGTTTTTATGGGGCGGAAAAAAAGCAATATTTTGAATATACCTTGATTGAGCAACCGCACCCTTGTCATGCAGCATCATATCCTCTAATATAAGGGGCTGGGGAGCCAAGGCATTTTGTATCTTAAGTCCGATTGCCTTTAGTTTTTTCTTCTCCCGTTTGCTCATTTTATTTCCGCCAAAAAATATGTAAAACAAGCCACCAAAAATAGGGAATAATAATATAGGAATTATCCATGCAATCTTGTATGAAGGATTGATCTTATCATTTAGTATCCAGAATACTGTAAATATACTGATAAATATGCTCCCCCAATAAAATAAAACAAAGTAGTTATTAAACCTTAAAATGACAGCTATTAAGACAGCTAGTTGTATTACAATAGCTATAGATATAGATATAAGCACAACTCTATGATAAAAGAACCTTATGATCGTTTTAATTTTATGCCACATATGTGTCCTCATCCCCTAAAAAAGCAATCCCTAATTTTTGAGACATTCTATTATTATTCTTCTATATATTTCAACAAAAACCTTTAAACTAACAGTTTTATCGCTATAGTATTTCCTTGAAGCCTTAAATTCATTAAAATCACTCCTAAGTTATAATATGCCGCAGTTCTATAAGCGTTCAACTTTATTTTGTTTACACTTATCACGATAGGTATATATTATTTAAGTGAAGAAACATGTGGGAGAAACATTGTGAAGCAAGTTGTAGACGCCTGTCCATTTTAAAAGCCCTGGAAAACAATTTTCCCAAGGCTTTTACTAAGTTACGATATCCTATTTAGTTTTGGATGTATATTTTTCACATATTTGTTTTATACACCCTTAGTTTTGATAACTATTCTTTGGGGAACTTCTCAATCTTTCTAAGTATAAACCTCTTCATATATGTTATATCCGTTGAATTTACATCCCCATCGCCATCTAAATCTGCCGCCCACAAGCCGTCTTCAATTTCAAAACCATCAATCTTTCTTAAAACAAATCTCTTCAAAAGTGTAAGATCTGTTGAGTCAACGCTTCCATCCCCATTTAAATCTCCAACCTTAATATTAGGTGATTGCGTCGGAGTCGGTATTGGAGCATCTGAATCAGGTTCACCATAAATAATACCCCTACCGTTAGTAGCAATATAAACACGACCATAAACTCTAGGATCTCCTGTTATTGCCGTATCAACGGCACCATAACCATGTTCATCATCATTAATACGTACCCATGTCTTGCCAGCATCATTGGAGCGGAAAAATCCTAAAACATTGTCTATTTCGCCGGTTATATAAACAGCCATGTAATCCTGACCCGGTGCAGCCTTACCAAAGCCTACCACATATGCGGTAGATATATTTGAAAGCTTTGTGAATGTATTACCGCCGTCAGTAGATTTCCACAATCCTCCATCCCTGGCAGCCATCCAAACATGTCCCTCTTCTCCCGGAACTGCTTTAATATCATTAACCGAATCAGGCAAATCTGACGCAGCTGTTGTAGTAAAGGTCTCGCCACCATCGGTGCTCACATAGAACTTTCCACCATAGAAGGCATAAATTTTACTTCCATTTACACGGTCGGATGCAATACGGGCACCGTTACCAAGACCTCTACAGATTGTCCATGAGCTGCCGTTGTTGGTTGTAAGTGCCGGAGCTGAATCCTTTGGTGTCCAGATAACTACTTTTGCATCAGCAGAAACAGCAACCTTGCCGCCACCCACTGAATTGCCGGGCTCGCTAGGTGCTTGGAACCAGTTCTTTCCACCGTCATAGGAGAAAGAAATACGCTTTGTTTCATTGTTTTCACTCTCTGCGGTTAAAGCCATAAAATTCGGTGCAAGCTCGGCATAATCAATGCTTGTTGCGGTCGCATAAGCGGATACATGAAACTTTTTCGGACCAACTTTAAGTTCCTCATGAACAAATCCACAAATATCTCCCACTGCACTAACAAGCGGTGCTCCCTCCGGTGGACTTATCAGCCCTAAAACTGCACATTCCTCAATTCCCATGCCTTTTACCTCTATTTTTACCTTACCACCCCTATCCCAGTCGGTAAGGTTGTCAGTACCATATAATGTAGCACCGGTACCATACATCATACGATCCGAATTAAACGGGTCGATTTCTATATCGCCTATCATCCATCCCAGTTTTGGATTCACTTCCGGAAGCGGTTTCTCTGTACCCCAATCCAGCCAAAGTGCTTTGGAAATATCCTGCTCATAATGCAGAATACGTTCAGGATACATTCCCCACTCCCAAATATTTTTCCATGTCTTCCCCCCATCTGTGCTCCGGAAAACATATTCATCAGGCCACCATGCATTCATGGAAGATACAACAATATTATCAGGATTCTGGGCATCCACCGCTAACCCTGCAAAACAAAACCGATTATCCTCACTTGAATAAGGTAAAGGACTGATGTCGATCCATTCACCTGTGAGGGTATTATACTTCCACACCTGACCCTTTCCACCGCCATCGTATGGACCACAGGTATCACCATAGGTTATAAACAACATCCCATTCGATGCCCAAACTCCATGATGAGGAAGTAATCCTTTAGGTTGTCCGGGAACTGCTTCCCATGTAGCACCGCCATCTGTGCTTCGGTAAATGCTCTCGTCCTTATCGGCCACTCCAACATATATGTCCTTTGTAGCATTGCCACGGGTACTGCTGCTTTTATCAAATGCCACCCATACTACTCCAATAATATCTTTAGTATAATCATGGTTGGGATCATATATATAATCTCCGGGGTTAGGGAAATTCTCTACCTCAGCCCATGTTACACCATAGTCGGTACTTCTCCACAAACCTTTTCCGCAGCGAGCACCAAAATACAGTATACTGTTATCGTTAGGGTCAACCGCTAAACGTTCACCCATAGAACGTCCAGGCATATTCCCGCCAAACTTGAAGGGTAATATTGTCTTTTCCCATGTTTCGCCCCTGTCATCGGAACGTAAGATGGCACCCATGTTCGGAAGCCAATCGTTGGTATACATACCGGCTGCTATGTAAACACGATCCGGATCCACCGGGTCGGTGGCCAAGCTCTCCACTCCATAGTAGCTGTATTCATCCATTTGAAAATGATCAAGCAATGGAATCCACGTCTCTGTAGAGGGATCCCAACGGTAAGCTCCCCCAATATCTGTGCGTGCATAAATCAAGTCTTTTTCCGTTTCGCTGAATATTATTCCCGGAATAAATCCTCCGCCTCCGCCAATCACTACATTGTCCCATTTATACGGAACACTGCCGACAGCCTTAGTAGAAACAGGAGATGCAAATATTGATGTGAATGCAAATGCCGCTGCAAAAGCAATAGCTTTAAACTTGCCAATGAACTTTTTACTCATTAACTAATCCTCCCTAAAAAACATATAATAACTATACTGGGATTTCTCCCTTTCTAAAGCACACCATCAATGATTGTCCCTAAATACAAATGTAGTATAAACACTCCCTTCTTATGTTTTTCTTCCTCCTCTTTTTATAAATATTCGATTTAAAGGAATGCTTTAGTGTACTCCCATTTTTAGTCAGCCCCTTGACAACCTGAATTCAATTGCTGTATCAAACGCCGGTACTCCTCCTCAAGCATTTCCTTGTCCGCACCGGGTTCTGAAAGCCTTGCCACTACCTCTGTAATTCTCATTTGCAAAGCAATCCTTTCCGCCTCACTATTTGCCATGATAACCGGCTTTTTCCCACCGTCAAAATACTCCTTTGGTGTCCCTTCAAATTCAATTATTTCCCGGTTTTCAACAATAAGCAGCCTATCGGCAATTTTATTTACAAATCCCCTGTCATGGGAAACAAACAAAACAGTTCCCTCATACTCCAAAAAAACATCCTCCAAGGCCTCTATGGACTGCACATCAAGATAATTTGTAGGTTCATCCATCAAAAGAACATTGGCATCGGATACAAAAAGCTTTGCAAAAGAAACTTTTATCTTTTCGCCGCCGCTTAACACACCAACCCTCTTGTATACGTCCTCACCCGAAATAAGAAGCCTTGCCAATATTGTTCTTGCCACTGACTGGGACTGTACACTGTCCTTCATTACATTTTCCAATACGGTTTTGCCGTATTCTAGGTTTTCAAAGCCCTGCCGGAAATAACCCAGTTTTGCTTTGGGAACAACATAAATACTCTCATCCGAACAACTGCCAATCAAGTTAAGCAGT
Organism: Clostridium sp.; assembly: GCA_012523755.1. Lineage (GTDB taxonomy): Bacteria > Bacillota > Clostridia > Acetivibrionales > Acetivibrionaceae > Hungateiclostridium. The sequence goes on from JAAYTO010000097.1 coordinate 10,314, forward strand.
GTGGTCTTCCCTGCCCCGTTTTCCCCCCACAAAGCGGTTTTCGAGCCATTATAAACCTTGAATTTCACGTTGTCAAATATCTTCTTATTGCCATATCCAAAGGTCAAACCATCGGAAGAAATAACAACCTTGTTTTTTGGGGGATCTGTCAAGGAGAAATCCAGCTTAATCCTGGAAACCTGTCTTGGCCTTTCTTTAACCTCCAGTTTTTCGAGCCGGGTCTTCAGACTTTTAACGGTTTTGTCTATCTTTTGCTGTTTCTGTTTCGCATCCTGCTTATGAAGCCTTGCCTCGGAATTTCCCATCCGTTTTGGGGTCTTCCTCATGGTTTTAGACCTGTTCTGCCGGTCAATTATTGCTTCTTCAATCTTTGACTTTTCAAAAACATATTTATCATACTCAAGCATCTCATATTGCTGCTCTATATGCTTTTGTTCCTTATAAGAAGAATAATTGCCGGTATAAATTTTTATCTTTGAATCCCAAACTTCAAGGATTTTATTGCAAAGGCTGTCCAGCAAGGTTCTGTCGTGGCTCACCAGTAAAAAAGTTTCCACCTCCGACAGCTTTTGCTTCAACAGACCTATGCCTTTATAGTCAAGATTTGCAGTAGGTTCATCGGCAAACAGAAGCAAGCTTTCATTTGAGAAGGCATTTACTATTTTTATTCTTGTCTCTTCACCGCCGCTGAATACCTTCTGATGGGCTTTGTGATTTAAATCAAATTCCTTGAGGGCTTTTGGATTCGCATCTTTTATTCCCTCATCGGAAAACTGGCGAATATAGGATATGTCACAATACTGCTTTACAAACCCCTGATCCGGCTCAATATCCATAGACAATATGTTCAACAGGGTTGTTTTCCCCGAACCATTTTGACCCACAATACCTATTCTGTCTCCCGAATACACTTTTAAATCGTCAAACTCAATAATAAGCTTGTCTCTATAATACTTTTTTATGTTCCCCGCCTCTAAAACAAGCATAAAAAAATCTCTCCTCTCACATCCAATATAGCTCAAAGCATCGGAACACCTTTTTGCTTTGCCCGTTTCAGTTGATGAAACCGCTATAACAATGTGCCGGAAAGACAATAACCTCGGGATATGAATATAACAAGCCTAAATAAACTAAATTATATTAATAATCGTTATGTTCTGACAATATATCAAGAGAACTAAGTGACATCAATTTTATTAGCTATTAAGGCTATATTCCAAGTTTTATAACAAACTTCAGGGATATAGGACTTATAATTTATTATTTCACTTTGCAAAATCCTGCCAAACCAAGGTTAACCCAGCACAAAACAAAGCTCAAAGGCTCCACTACACTAATAATACAACTTCTGTACTATTGAATTCTCTGCTGAATTAACCAATCTTCATCTTTAAAATACCTTTCCCTTTCGTTAAATCTAACTATATTTTACTTTATAATATCCCACAAAGCAATATCTAACCTGTAAATTCATCTTGAACTACAGTCGTCATTGTCTACTAATATCTATTAATTACATCAATCATAAGCTTTAATTCATCTTGAACTACAGTCGTCATTGTTTTCCATCTTAAATTTTTCAAACTCTTCAATAATTTCAGGATGCTTTTTGAAAAAACAATTCAATTGATTAATTCTCCTGAGTGTGTTGGTACTTACATTATGTTCAATTAATTCCGTTTCCTTTAAAAGGTTTTCACTGATTCCTATACTTATTAAAAATCTCTCAATAATATTATGCCTCTCTAGAAGAAACCTCCCCAATTCTCTTCCTTTTTCTGTAAGGCCAATAATTCCGTACTTTTGATAATTTAAAAACCCCTGTGCCGAAAGCTTTTGAACCATCTTTGTCGCAGAGGAGGGTCTTACATTTAGAAGTCCTGCCAGGGTATTTATACGCATATACCCTTCTTCCCGGACATTTCTATAAATCATTTCAAGATAATCCTCCATAGCCGATGTAAGGGATCTGCCATCTTTTTTTTGCAATTGGTATCCACGCACTGTATGAAACTCATTATTCTTCATCATTATCACTGTCTCCATAAAATTTATAATTTATTTAATTATATTCGTAACACCAACATTTTATATTTCATATATTAGTCTTGAGAAACAAAATTTCTCTCCACTCATCAAGTTAATATAACAGGTACACACAACATACATTGGAGGTTTGTAACATGAATAAAAAATATATTTCTTTGAATTTTTTGCCTTTAGGGAAAACAGCAAAAGTAAAATTCCTCACATCTAGCGGAATAATGCGAAGGAGAATGTTGGACCTTGGACTGGTTTCAGACACTGTTGTTGAGGCCTTGCAAAAAAGCCCCTCGGGAGATCCGACAGCTTACCACATTCGGGGAGCAGTTATCGCTCTACGCTCTGAGGAGGCGAGTAAAATTATGGTAGAAGTAAACTGACGGTATTTTTCGTTTTCTGAAAAAACTATAAATCATCGACAAATAGTAAGGAGGATTTCAAACATGGGCCTTACAAGCCAATCCACCGGGGTGGGTATTTTGGTGAAGGAACTGAAAATTCAATTAACCACCCCCAATGACAAAGTTATTGCACTCGCGGGAAACCCAAACGTTGGCAAAAGTACGGTATTCAACAGTTTGACAGGTCTAAACCAGCATACGGGAAACTGGCCCGGAAAAACCGTGTCCAATGCTCAGGGAAAATATCGGCATAAGGATAAAAATTTTATCATGGTAGATATACCCGGCACATATTCACTTATGGCCAATTCAGTAGAGGAGCAGGTTGCAAGAGACTTTGTATGCTTTGGTCAACCTGACGCCACTGTTGTCGTAACCGATGCAACATGCCTTGAGCGGAACCTCAACCTAGTTCTGCAAACAATTGAAATAACCGATAAGGTTGTGGTTTGTGTAAACCTTATCGACGAAGCAAAAAGAAAAAAAATTAAAATTGACTATAATAAATTATCAAGTATTCTGGGAGTACCTGTAATTCCAACAGCAGCCAGAAACAATAAAGGACTCAATGAATTAATGGACGCAGTCTATAATTTAACCAACGGAATTATAGCTACAACACCAATTAAAATTACATATGAGGATACAATTGAAGAAGCAATAAATATGGTTCAGGAAAAAATACCCGAAAGAGTACAGAATAAAATAAACAGCCGCTGGGTTGCCTTAAAACTCTTAGACGGAGAGCCAACCCTTTTGGAGTCGTTAAGTAAGTACCTTGGCTTCGATCTTCTTAATGATGCCAAACTCAAAAAATCTCTCAAAGCAGCAAAATTACACCTGTCCCAAAACGGTATTGAAACCGAACAATTTAGGGACAGAATTGTTTCAAGGCTTGTAACCATTGCGGAGGAAGTAAGCAAGAAAACAATTACATTTGATAATAAGCAATATAACAGCACTGACAGAAAAATAGACAGGCTGCTTACATCAAGGGCTTTGGGAATTCCCATTATGCTTGTCCTGCTAGCTGCAATTTTCTGGCTAACTATTATCGGGGCAAATATTCCATCGGAAATGCTTTCTAAATTTCTCTTTTGGATCGAAGACCGATTAACCGACTTTTTCCTCTGGCTAAATACACCAAAATGGGTTCACAGTCTGTTGGTTACAGGTGTGTATAGGACAGTTGCATGGGTTGTATCGGTTATGCTGCCTCCCATGGCCATATTCTTTCCCCTGTTCACGCTTTTAGAGGATCTGGGATATTTACCCCGAGTCGCCTTCAATCTCGATAATTTCTTTAAAAAAGCCTGTGCCCACGGGAAGCAGGCACTGACCATGTGCATGGGATTTGGATGCAATGCTGCAGGTGTTATCGGATGCAGAATTATTGAATCTCCAAGGGAAAGACTGATAGCAATAATCACCAACAACTTCGTTCCATGTAACGGTCGCTTTCCAACCCTGATATCCATTATCACCATGTTTTTTGCAGCATCCATTGTAGCTCCTTTTCAATCTATAATATCCGCTCTTATATTAATAGGAGTTATAATGTTGGGGATTGTTGCAACATTACTTATTTCAAAAATACTATCAAAAACAATACTTAAAGGACTTCCCTCCTCCTTTACCCTGGAATTGCCGCCTTATAGGAAGCCCCAAATCAGAAAAATCATTGTGAGATCAGTGTTTGACAGAACCCTGTTTGTTCTGGGGCGTGCTATTTCAGTAGCCGCACCAGCAGGGCTAATAATCTGGATTATGGCAAACATAAACATTGGAGATGTCAGCCTTTTATGCCACTGTGCAGGTTTTCTTGACCCGTTTGCAAGATTAATCGGTATGGATGGTTACATTCTAATGGCTTTTATCCTTGGTTTTCCGGCTAATGAAATAGTTATTCCCATTATAATAATGAGTTATATGTCCAAAGGAAGCATGATGGAATTTGAAAGCCTGCATGAATTAAGAGAACTCCTGATTTCCAATGGTTGGACCTGGCTTACAGCAGTATGTGTTATGGTTTTTTCCCTCATGCATTGGCCTTGTGGCACAACATGCTGGACCATAAAAAAAGAAACTCAAAGTCTTAGGTGGACCCTAGCTTCAATCCTCATTCCGACTGTTACAGGCATTGTAATATGCTTTATTATTGCAAATTCTGTCAGGTTATTGGGATTAGTATAAACCGGCCGCCTCCCCTATGGGTGTATGTTATTTATGTGAATAAAAATGTAAAAAAACATACACCCCTTCCTCTTGTTATATGATACTTATAAATGTTATAATTTTTATATCATCATAAACAAAGTGAAGGGGAGAAGCGTTTGAATGCAATCACAGACAAATTAAAAGAGGTTTTGTTTTCAGTACTTCCGATAGTAATAATTGTTTTGATTTTAAATTTTACAATCACACCACTTGAGACTCCTACACTAATTAGGTTTCTTATTGGTGCTTTGCTAATTATTCTGGGACTATCCATATTTTTATTAGGTGTA
>JAAYTO010000098.1 GCA_012523755.1 Clostridium sp.
GTTGCAGCACTGTGGGATGTACACCATCCGTACAGATTTGCCGGGGAGTCGCCTGAAAAGACGGTGCAGAACCTTGGTGCATATATTAAATACGTTCACATAAAGGATTCTGTAGTGGAGAATGGTGAGGTACGCTATCGCATGATGGGCGAAGGAGACATGCCGATTGATAATATTATGCTGGCTCTCAGCTCAATTAACTACGAGGGATATGTTACTCTTGAATGGGTAAAGAGATGGGCGGCGGATCTTGATGATGCTGGTGTTGTCTTCCCGAACTTTGCAAACTATATGAGCCGCTATACCAAGAAGAGTATAGTGAGAGGACGTTTGTTTGACAATGCTGCCGGGACGGGAAAATATATATGGGAGAAGGATGCCCTGATTGATCTGACATTCTCTCAGGTGCTTGATCGTGTTGTTGAGGAGTTTCCAGATCAATATGCCTTCCGTTACACTACAACGGATTATACCCGGACATATTCGGAGTTTAGAGATGATGTTGATACTTTTGCCCGAGCTCTTATTGCACTAGGGGTAAGACCGGGAGATCATGTTGCTATCTGGGCTACCAATGTTCCCCAATGGTTTATCACGTTCTGGGCAGCAACCAAAATTGGTGCGGTGCTTGTCACTGTAAACACTGCTTATAAAATTCATGAGGCTGAATATCTGCTCCGCCAGTCGGATACCCACACACTGGTTATGATAGACGGGTATAAGGATTCGGATTATGTAGGTATTATTAAGGAACTTTGTCCCGAATTGGAAACGGCAGAGGCTGGAAGACCGTTGCATATAAAACGTTTGCCCTTCCTTCGCAATATCATAACTGTTGATTCAAAACAGAAGGGTTGTCTGACATGGGATGAGGCAGTAGCCATGGCAGATAGGGTTCCTGTTGAGGAGGTATACCGCCGAGCCCTTTCTACAAACAAACATGATGTTTGCAATATGCAATACACTTCGGGAACCACGGGTTTTCCGAAGGGAGTTATGCTTACCCATTACAATGTGGTAAACAATGGAAAATGTATCGGGGATTGCATGGATCTTTCTACAGCCGACAGTATGCTGATTCAGGTGCCGATGTTCCACTGCTTTGGAATGGTACTTTCTATGACTGCATGTATGACCCACGGTGCGACAATGTCTCCGATACCTTATTTTTCGCCGAGAGTGGCATTGGATTGTATCAACCGTGAGAAAATAACTGCTGTGAATGGGGTTCCCACCATGTTTATTGCTATGATGGAGCATGAGAATTTTAAAAATACTGATTTCTCTCATATGAGAACCGGTATTATGGCGGGAAGTCCATGCCCTATTAAAGTGATGCAGGATGTTATAGAAAAGATGAATATGACTCAAATCACCATTGTTTTCGGTCAGACCGAGGCATCGCCCGGATGTACGCAGAGCCGTGTGGATGATCCCATTGAAGTTCGTGTAAATACTGTCGGACGTCCGCTTCCGGGCATAGAGTGTAAGATTGTTGATCCGGTAACCGGTGAGGATTTGCCGGATAATATCGATGGAGAGTTTGTTGCCCGCGGATATAATATTATGAAGGGATACTATAAAATGCCAGAAGCTACAGCTGCTGCCATTGACAAAGATGGATGGCTCCACACCGGTGATATGGCAAGACGCGATGAAAATGGAAACTATAAAATAACCGGCCGCATCAAGGATATGATTATTCGTGGCGGGGAGAATATTTATCCGAAGGAGATTGAGGATTTTATCTACACCCATCCAAAGGTTAAGGATGTACAGGTTATTGGAGTTCCTGACAAACAGTATGGTGAGGAAATCATGGCATGTGTAATTCTAAAAGACGGCGAAACGATGACTGCCGATGAGCTTAAGGATTACGTCCGTTCCCACATGGCAAAACACAAGACTCCACGGTATGTTGATTTTGTTACTGAGTTTCCGATGAATGCCGCCGGAAAAATTTTAAAATATAAAATGAGGGATCAGGCTGTTGAGAAGTTATCTCTGCAACAGGATAACTCCATTGTCACGGCGTAGATACCAGATATATTGAAGCTTCTTTCAGGTGCATATTATTTAGGTGAAGAAAAATGTTTTGGAAACTTAAGTTTTTTGGAACATTTTTCTTCACATTTGTTAGTGGGATTTCACGAAGTGAAATGACCAAAAAGCGAATGGGCTCGATGACCATGAGCTTTTGTTCAATACACCATTGTGTTCACGGTGAAATCATGAAGGAAGATTAAGCCATGGCATAAATTACAGATAAACTTTATTGAGCCTTTGTAGTAAGATATTACCCATAGATAATGAAAAGTGGGGTTATACTAAATGGGTAAGAAATTATACAAAGGGA
>JAAYTO010000099.1 GCA_012523755.1 Clostridium sp.
AGTATGGCAAGAAAAAAGAATGAATATTATTTTGATACTTTTGTTGAGTTAGTAGATTATTCATGTCGGGCAGCAAATTTATTAAATGATATAATGAACAATTTTGATGTGGAAAAGTTGCATGATAAAATGGAAGAAATGCATGCCATCGAACATGCTGGAGATCAAGCAAGACATGTAATGATAAAGAAACTTGTGAAGGAATTCATTACTCCTATCGAAAGAGAAGATATTATGGCATTGGCAGATGCAATAGACAACGTGACAGACGCAATCGAGGATGTCGTTATGCGTATGTACATGTTTAATGTCATAAACATTCGTGAACGGGCATTGGCGATGACGGAAATTATTGTAAAATGCTGCAATGCGTTAAAGCAAGCTTTGGCTGAGTTTCATAATTTTCGCAAGTCTAAGACTTTGCATCAATTGATTGTTGAAGTTAATCAGCTAGAGGAAGAGGGCGATAAGCTCTTTACTGAGGCGACAAGAGATCTTTATGTTAACTGCAACGACTTTAAAGAAATAGCGGCTTGGGACATTACTTTTTACTATCTGGAAAAATGTTGCGATGCCTGTGAAGATGTTGCAGACGCTATAGAGAACGTTATAATGAAGAACTCATAAGCTTTTAGTTAAATTCTAAGGCTCTAACAGCATACCAGAATTTACACAAAGGAATTCATTAATCCGAATCGAATAATGTTTTATGTAAACCATTGTGGAACATACATGAAACTAACTTTACTCTATCAAAGGGGGATTCGGTTAATGAAACTAAAAAGAAAACTGATTTGTGGGGCTTTAACCATAGGAGTGGTAGCTGGAAGTTCAGTATTTGCATTTGCTGAGAGCATATCCTATAAAGTACAACCGGGAGATGCATTCTGGAAGATAAGCGGCAAATATGGCATTTCAACAGTTGAATTGATGAAAGCAAATAATGCTACTGAAAAAACTGTGTTGTATCCCGGGCAGATTATAACAGTGCCCTTGAATAACCAAATAGTGCATACGGTTAAGTCAGGGGAATCGTATTGGACTATTAGTAAAAAGTACGGTGTAAACCTCCAAAAATTGTTGCAGACAAATAATGCCAACGAAAACTCAATTCTTTATGTTGGGAATAAGGTGGTTATACCTTCTGCAAACCAGACATCCGGGTATAAGACATATACGGTACAAAAAGGGGACACATACTGGACAGTAAGCCAGAAATTCAATGTTAATTTTACTGAGCTTTTAAAACTTAATGGAGCCAATGATAAATCCTACCTTAACATCGGACAAGTCATAAAAATACCGTCTACCGGTACAACTTCAACACCTTCTAATCAGCCCTATGTAACCTATACGGATTATACGGTTCAAAAAGGGGATAGTACATGGAGCATTGCTGAAAAATTCGGAATAACAGCAAATGATATAATGAAAGCAAATAATATCAATTCCTCAACAATACTTTATATAGGGCAGAAATTAAAAATTCCAGTTCATCATATTCCGGTTAAGAGCACTCCCGGTGCAAAATACGGTGAACTTTTAGATTGGTGGACGGAGGCACAGTATGTTATACCCAGGGGGTGCACCTTTGAAGTTGTGGACTTCTACACAGGAAAGTCTTTTATGGCAAAGCGTACTGCAGGTTCAAACCATGCAGACTGTGAAACCCTTACTGTAAAGGATACCAATATTATGAAGGAAATATGGGGTGGCTTTAGCTGGGTGAGAAGACCTGTTATAATCAAGTATAACGGAAGGAAAATTGCAGCCGGCATGACAGCAATGCCCCATGCAGGAAATGACAGTGCACCGGGGGGTGTATGGGTATCCTGGAGAAGTGGTGACTATGGTGCGGGAACAAACCATGACTATATTAAAGGCAATGGTATTGACGGACACTTTGATATACATTTTTATAACAGTACTAGGCACAAGGACGGAAAACTGGATCCAAACCACCAGAAGTGCATACAAATAGCTGCCGGAAAGCAATAGGATAAAACCGGCGACAAAAAACAGAGTCTAATTTTAGAAAAAACTTTTATTGCAGCAAACAAAAATATGGAGTTTTTTCAAAAATCAGAGGGAGTAGTATACCCCTCTGATTTTTAATGTTGGAATATGCCAATATTTTTTAAGAAGCTCCTGGACTTTAATTAGCCAGTCTTTAATATATATTGACCACCGTTCCAACAGCTACCTGATTGAAAAGAACATTGACATCCTCATTATACATTCTGACACAACCATTGGATGCGGCCGTGCCTATAGAAGCAGGATTATTGGTTCCGTGGATACCATAATGGGGTTTTGATAGACCCATCCACCTCGTTCCAAAAGGTCCTCCAGGATTAATTTGCTTATTCACTATGGTGAAGGTTCCCCGCGGCGTTGGTGTCGTTGGTTTGCCTGTCGCTACAGGATAGGATCTGACCAGCCTTCCCTCACGGTACAGGGAAAGGGTTTTGGTTGCTATACTTATAACTATACGTGTGGGAGATGGGGAAGCGGGTATGCAGATTACCTGATCCACGTACAGGGCGTAGGGGTTAATGCCGGGATTTACATTTATAATCTGCTGCACCGTTACATTAAAAATTCCTGCTATGGTTGCCAGTGTATCGCCCCTTCGTATAACATAGAAGTTTAAAGTTGGACAGGAAGGCTCTTCTGCTTTTGGCTGGGGTATGCAAATTACCTGACCGATGTAAAGCCTTTCAGGCACAACACCGGGATTGGCATTGAGTAAATCACGCAAAGGAATGTTAAACCTTGCGGCTATATTTGCCAGTGTATCACCAGCCTTTATTTCATAAGGCGATGTACCGATGGGACAGCCGGATGCCGGCTGCGGTACACAGATTACCTGGCCGATATACAATCTTTCGGGAACAATTCCGGGATTTGCAGCTAGTAAAGCCTGCACAGTGGTGTTAAACCTTCTCGCAATAGCTGCTAAAGTGTCCCCACTCCGTATTACATAGGTAGTTGAACCTACAGGGCAGGTTGTCTGAGCTTGTGGGACGCAAATCACCTGGCCTATGTACAGCCTTTCAGGTACAATACTTGGGTTTGCGGCAAGAATGGCCTGTACAGTGGTGTTAAATCTTTGAGCAATAAGATAAAGGGTATCTCCTGCCCGTATTGTATAAGCTGCAGTACCCGAGGGGCACTGACGGCTAAAATATCTATTCATCATTATTTTCACCTCTATTATCAAAATTCCAGATTGCGGCTATGATATCTCTATAACGGTTCCTACAGGTACAAGATTAAACAGTTCGCTAACATCATGATTGGACATGATTATATTGTTTTCAGTTGCGACAACATTGATAAACTCCGGTGTATTTATACCACGAATTCCAAAGCCTGCTTCAGATAAGCCTATCCACCTTGCTCCCAGCTCAACGCCTGGGTCAACTTGCTTATTTAAAACCGTAAAGGTTCCCCGGGGTATCGGAAATGCAGGATTTTCAACAGCTATATTATATCTTCTAAACACATTGCCTTCGCGAAAAACAACAAGACTTCGCCCTGCTATGTCAACACTTACGCTGACGGGAGAAGGGGCTACAGGTATACATAACACTTGATCCACATACAGGTCTCCCGGGTCAATCCCATAATTAGCATATAGAAGCTGTTGGGATGTGATATTGAAATACTCTGCTATTGACTCAATAGTGTCTCCTGCCACTACAACATAATAGTTGGTGGTCGGACATGAAGGGTAAATTTGCATTATTATCGGTACGCATATTTGTTGACCAACCCTTAATGAATTTGGGTCAATGCCCGGATTTGCACTAATGATTTCCTGAACTGTTGAACCATATTCCTGTGCAATACGGCTGAGGGTGTCCCCGGCTCTTATCGTATAAGGGACGGAGCCTGCCGGGCATTGCCTGTATAAAAACGAAGGGAACATAATATCACCTCAAAAGTTACTTGATACTATATTATATTTACTTATGTCAATTTTGTTACAATATAAGAGGCACTTGACCGCTCATTGCCATAAGTAATCTTCTTTCTACTTCATACCAATTAATCAAATTCCACCAGTTATCTATATATTCTTTCCGTTTGTTCTGATAATCAAGGTAATAGGCATGTTCCCATACGTCGCAAACCAGAATGGGTATACCGCTCCACTGGGTTAAGTCCTGGTGCTTTTCTGCTTGTAGAATTTCTAAGCGTCTCCAAGGTGGTTGCCACGTCAGTATTCCCCAACCAGATGCTTCCACTTTTTCGGCTGCATTTTTGAATTGTTCCTTAAAGGCATTAAAGCTTCCCAAATAGTTGTTTATCTGAAATAAAGTGTGGGTTCCGGGTTGCCCACCTCTTCCTAACGGGGTCATAATAGTCCAGAAAATACTGTGTAATATATGACCCGAACCGTTAAAAGCTAATTCGTTTTCCCAATACTTTATATAGTTGTGGTTGTTATTTCGGCGTGCTTCCGCCAAATGGATTTCTGCTTTGTTAAGACCGTCAACATAGGCTTTATGGTGTTTATCATGATGAATCCTTAAGGCCTCTTCACTGATCACCGGTTCTAATGCGTTGTAGGGGTATGGAAGAGGGGGTAAACGGTGATGTCCCGGTGGTATAGATACCATTTCATATTGCATTTTTTCGCCTCCGGTATAAAAATTGGTTTACAATAATATAATATTCTGAGTATGTTGGATTTGTGAGGTGATTAACATAATATTAATTTGCTTTGTATCCCTTTGAGGGGGCGTATATTTTTCTTTACTTAAAATAATACACATCCCCTTTGAGCACGGTGAAATCATGAAGGAAGATTAAGCCATGGCATAAATTACAGATAAACTTTATTGAGCCTTTGTAGTAAGATATTACCCATAGATAATGAAAAGTGGGGTTATACTAAATGGGTAAGAAATTATACAAAGGGAGC
>JAAYTO010000100.1 GCA_012523755.1 Clostridium sp.
CGGTATTACATAGGACATAATGTGGGGGAGCATAACCGAAAACTCTTCCGTAGAAAAGTATTTGCATATTGCCTCATCCAGTTCTTCAGATTTTGTTCTCCGATCGTATATCTTTTCGAGAAACTCTGTTGTGGATGGCTCTTTTCCGTCTTCCCAAGCAATATCCACCGTTCGCTCTCCTACATATAATCTGACAGACCGTTTTTTTATCGGTTTTCTTTCCTCTCCTGTTTTTGTACTTACCCTTGTTGTAGGAGAAAGGATAACTCTTCTTGTGGGCTTTATTTCTTTAGTTTCCTCTGATACGATATTTACAGAATTTAAGGCTTCAGTTGCCGAAAGTTGTAGGTCAGGAACCGTTTCAGGAATTTTTGATTCTATCGAGGAGATAAAATCTACCCCGACACGAAGCAGTGAATCAAATGTACTCGAGGAACCATCGGATTCGGATGAATTTAACAGATTACTGATTAATGTTTGTGTGGTGCGGTATTCCTCGATTGCTTCGGCAAAAAGCCTTGAAAAGTATAAATCATGAGCAGTTGTAAGATGTCTTTCAATTTCCAGAAGAACTGAGGAATCGTTCTTTGGTTCTGAGGGTTCAATAACATCTGTAATACTTGCTCTTTTCTTAATATTTGTAATTTTCTTTCCAAGTAATGCCGAACTTTGCCTATGCCATCTTAAAGTTGAGTAATTTTCAATATTTCTCACTGGCATCTTTTGTACCTCCCTGATTTAATTTAATATACTTACCGGATGCTTTTAACGTTGACCGGTTACAACGCCAAAGAAATAGTCTTCGAAGGTACCTTCATCAACATCTACCGTTTTAATCTTACCCCATGTATAACAGTCAAATTTAACATGACCGCTGTCCCATATATACCATTTTCCTTCATCTAATTCCAGATTCCCGGCGTAGACTATCCAATGGGTGCCTACTACAGAGACAAGAGGAGGGGGATTGCCGACCAATGCAGAATGAACAAATAAAAATGCTACTCCACCGTTATCATAGACTTTTTTTGCCTTCTTTATAGCATCGAATTCACCGAAGGCATAGGTTGGAGCCCACTCTACTCTGTCAAAGAGAAGTATTTCATAAGTCCATTCTTTGAGGAAAAAATCAAGGGAAGCGAAGGCACCATCCCATGAATCTGCTTCGATATTAAATATTAGATTGGTGTATTCAACTATAGTTGCCATAATCATCCAGTTACAAGGAGTTACCCCGCTTCTAACTTTACTGTTTCTCAACTTTGATGAAGCACTGTAAGTTTTGCTTCTGGTTTGGAAGGAGCCCTTTTCGTAAAGACTTCTGCAAATTCTAACGAATCTCAACGGTTCTCTTCTTACCAGTTCATATACGATAGCAGCGGGACCGCAAAGCGGAGCACGTCCCTGATTTACTCTCAGGGGGTTTGCAACAATGGCACGAATATCTTTTATCAATTCGTCTTTTATGATATTGGGCCATACACCAGGAGCTGAGGATTTTTCAAATTCATTCAGCAATTGATTGACATCATTTTCAACAACTAGGGTTGTTTCGCAAACACTGTAGGTAAGTGTATAGTCACAATCGTCCAATGTAAATTTAACGGATTTGTTTTCACCAAGGCTTGTGTTTATCAGTGCTTCACCGAGAAAGTCATCACCGTCACCCCAGCCGAAATCTTCATCCCACAGTTTTATCTGAACGCTCTGGGAAAAAGTATATTCCTTGTCGATGTTCCAAGTCTGCTTTTTCTTAAGATTTTTGTAAATTTTCTCCCGGAATACTCCGTCAATATACACTTCAAAGCGTAATTCATCATAACCAGTAATGTCTTCGTTCTTTTTACAATCTAATTTTATAAGTTTTAGTAATCGTGTGGTGGATGGAATAGTGGTTGATGGGTCAGAAGGGCTGGAATTATCGAATACATCGTAAAACAGGGAATAGTTTGCATCGTCGCCGGTAAATTTACCGGTAGCATTTTGAACACTGCTTTTCCCGATGGTAATGGTACCTAAATGATCATCTGCATCAGGGGAATCCTCATCGTACAGCTTAATTTGAGCACTGTTGGAAAATTCAAACTGTCTGTCGATCTGCCAAGTTTGATTATCATTGAGAGAGTGTCTTAAGACTGTTTTATTACCGTCAACATAGATTTCAAGCCGGCATTCATCTGCTCCTGTCCAGTCTTCCGTTTCATAACACTTTAAACTCCTGATGTGAAGTATGCTCATGTTCAATTCCTCCCATTTTATTTTTTTTTAAGAAATTAATCTTTACTGTCCTTGCAGTATTGATTCAATCATATAATATCACATAGTAAACAATTTAGGTAAAGTTTTTCCTCAAAATGTAGTATATTTTGAAAGGGTGAACCTTGAAAGTCACGAATTAACTGATAAATTCGGATATTATCAATTCAATTTATTACATGAAAATAGTAGATTTATGTACATTTATAAGATATAATGGTTAAACAGTGTATATTTTGCATTAAGAAAAGTATGGAAGAAGCATTGTGAAGTAAGTCATATTAAATACACCTTATGTTAAATGATCAAATATAAGAGGTTTTTCAGTATGTATCTTAGAAAAGTAAAAAACAGAAAGACAGGACGTATTTATTTGTCCATAGTTCAAAGTTATCGCGACAAGGATAGCAAGAAACCTAAGTCCATTACTATAAAATCTCTTGGTTATCTTGATGATCTGGAAAAAGAGTATTCGGATCCTATAGCATTTTTTAGTAATGAAATTGCCTTAATGAACAAGCAAAGGGCTGAAGAATCTTCGCCTATTAATTTAAGTTTCTGTAAAAATGAAAGAATATCTACTGACTTTACAAACAGAAAAAACTTTGGTTTTACGGCTTTAAGTAAAATTTATCATGAACTTAAAATTAATAAGTTCCTTGCGAACCGACAACATGCTAATAAAGAATATAGTACCGATTCCGTAATGAAACTCTTGATATTCTCACGGTTGCTTTATCGGACTTCTATGAAAAAGGCCTATGAGAATAGAGATATTTTTTTTGAAGAATCAGATTTTTCTTTAATTGATATGTATAAAGGTCTTTCATTTTTAAACAAGCATCAAGAGGCTTTAAAACTATGGCTTTACGAACATATCAGAACTTTGTATAAACACAGTACAAAACCGGTTTATTATTGGCTTACCGATTATTGTTTTGGAATCGGCGAACCTGATGGCATGCGTAAAAAGAAGATTTCCGAGAAATATCCTCTGAATTTGATTTTACAAATGGGATTATTTACAGATGCAAACGGCATTCCTGTTAATTATAAGCTTTTTCCCCAAGACGTTTCGGACAAAACTGTTTTGATATCGGTGCCGCGAAAAATCCAAAAAGATTATTTATTGGAAAGGATTATCATTGTAGCTGACGAAAGTAAAACCACGGCCGATAATATTTTAAATATACTAAAAGACGGTAACGGCTATATGTTGAATTGCTCTGTTAGAGATGCGGATAAGAATTTTCAGGATTATGTTCTTGATAAAAGAGGATATGTCAATATTGGAGACGGTGTAAAGGTTAAATCCAGAGTACATTCAAGGGAAATATCAACAACTGCTGCCAATGGAAAAAAATAAAAAAGTTCGTGGATGAGAAGCAGGTTATTTTCTACAGCTCCAAATATGCATTAAGAGCAAAACATGAACGTGCCCTTGTGCTGGCTAAAGCCGGAAACTTAATTGGAAGACCGGCAAGGAATAATGAAACTGCATCTTGTGGCACTTGTAGATATGTTCAAAACCTTGCTTTTGATTCTGGAACTGGTGAAATACCCGGAACCGTCGGTCAATTATTTACCGTTGATGAAGAGAAATTGAGGGAAGAAGAAAAGTTTGATGGCTATTTTGCCGTTATTACCAGTGAATATAGAGAATCGTCCGATAAAATTATTAAAATATTTAAAAACATAGGAAAAATTGAAGAGTTTTTCAAGGTAGCAAAAAGTGATTTTGAGAACAGAACGGATAAATTATTACTGAGAGAACGTATAGGTGTTCATTTTTTAATATGTTTTGTGTCCCTTGCAATTATCAAAATACTTCAACAAAGGTTAAAGGGTAAGCATTCCGTAACAGCTATGCTTAAGAGCCTTAGTAAGGCTTGCTGTAGCCATATTAAGGAGAATTACTACCTTTTTGATTTTTACAATGATGTTCTTGAAGATATAGGGAAAGAACTGAATATTGATTTTGGGAAAAAGATTATGACTTTTGGAGATATCAAAAAAATCATTGGGGATTCAAAAAAAGTATAATGCATGCTATATATTAACAATGTTTGGGTATTACCTGTATAATAATGTTGTTGCAGTATTATGCAAGGGTTCACTGTCTGTAAAAATTGTAGAGGTGGTTTTTGAATAACTGAATACCGGCACAGGTATACAGGGAGGCCTTGCAAAAGGTTTGTTTGTGTTACCTATGTAATTTCTTTCGAGCAACGTGAATCGTGTAAATACAAATCGCAGGCACGCATTGGTAGTGTGTTTTTTTATTGGGTAAAAAAAGAAACTGATAAAGGAAGGTTTAGGTCATGACTATAAATAATCATGGATGGGATGAACAATTTTATTAAAAAATAACAATAATAGCACATATGAGGGTAATAAAAATATGAGTTTGTAAATTTTAAAATATAAGAAGGATTTTTATTCTATATGTAGAATAAATATAAAATGTGAGTTAACGAAGTTATTCTAAATTCTATATCACATAGGTAGTACTAAAGTATGCAGATTATATTTTGAACACCGAAAGGAGCATAATATGCCGATGATATGTTGCAGTGAATCTTCAACGGAGTTTTTTGAAATTATCAATTACATTCAAGCCTTTATGAAAATCGCCCCCCAGGAGAATCCTGGAGAACATATCCTTTATCTTTCAAAGCGTGGAAGTCATTTCCAATTTCTGTACAAAAGGAAATCTTAATAAAAAAAGATTTTCCAGCACTTTTTAAATCGGCTCTCGATTATGTAACCTAAAAGAGCCCAGTTTTACTCATAACAAAATTTAAAATAGCTTAATTCTCTTTATAAGATTGCTAAAGGGATATTAATCGTATTTATGCAACAATTCTTCAAATGCTTTCATTTGAATTTGTGCAAAATTTTCGGTTGAAATAACCCTTTGGGTGAACTGTTTTCATTTTTCGGTTTTGTGCAGCTTGTTTTTATGGTATTAAAGGAAACCTGTATTATGTTAGCGGGTCGAACAGTGGCAAAAGTCACTGATAAAATAAAGGGGTTAAATGCACAGGGAGGTGAAAAAAATGTCTGAGGTGTTAAAAGACGAATTGCTAGTGCAGCAAGAGGAGACACAGAAGGACAAGTTTCTAACATTTACTCTTGGAAAGGAGTATTACGGAATTGAGATCAAGTATGTGACAGAAATTATAGGGATACAGCCTATTACCGAAGTACCAGAATTACCGGAGTATATTCGAGGAATAATAAATTTGCGAGGTAAGATAATCCCTGTAATGGATGTAAGACTAAGATTTAAAAAGGAATTTAAAGAGTATAATGATAGAACTTGTGTAATTGTTATTGATGCAGAAAATATACTTATTGGACTGATTGTAGATAGTGTTTCAGAAGTTCTGTCTATTCCGAGTGAAGATATTGTTGACCCGCCGGATTTAAATCAGCACACAAATAAGTATATTAAAGGTATTGGCAAAACTGGAAATGATGTCAAGCTGATACTGGATTGTGAGAAGTTGCTTTCGGAAGAAGAGATGGATAGTTTAAGCAATGCAATATAAATCAAGGAGGATTACATAATGCGTTGGTTCTATAATTTAAAAATATCAGCAAAACTAATTATCGGTTTTTTGTTTGTCGCAATGATTGCAGGAGTGGTTGGAGTGGTTGCTCTTGTAAACATCAATAATATGAGCCAGGCGGATGTACTAATGTATGAGGAAAATACGTTGGGGCTTGATTATGCGGGTAACGCAGCTGTACGGTATCAGAGGATAAGGTTTAATGCTGTAAAAGTTTTATTGCTTGATGATGCAAAACAGCAGAATGAATGTGTAGGAAGAATAACAGAACATATTGCAAAGACTGAAGAGTACCTGGGCTTGTACGAGGAAGGAATTATCAATGATGTTGATCGCAAGCAGTTTAATGAATTAAAACCGAAATGGGAGGAATATAAATCTCTGCTCAGAAAAGAAATTGAGCTTGTGGAATCGGGGCAGACAGAACAGGCAAAAGAGTTAATTCTTGTGGAAATTGCCAGTGTTGGAGACTCGTTGATGGAGTCATTTAACAGTTTGCTGGAATACAACTCCAATGTTGCAAATACCAGACTGGAGCAAAATAAGAAAATAGCATCAAACGCTTCAACGACGATGATAATTGTGATATTTATAGGCATACTTGTGGCTATTGTTCTGGGAGTATTTATATCCAGAATCATCAGTAAACCTATTGTTAAAATGGTGGATGCCGCTGATAGACTTGCACTAGGAGATGTGGATGTAAATGTCGAGGCCGAAACAAAGGATGAAATTGGAAAGCTCATGGAATCCTTTAGTAAAATGGTAGAGAATATTAGAGAACAAGCTTATGTAGTGGAAAGAATGGCAGCTGGTGACATGACAGTAGAGGTCAAAATAAAATCTGACAAAGACTTGCTGGGTAAAAAACTCAGCGAAATGATTGAAACAAATAACGAGGTGCTAAGTAATATCAACTCAGCCGCAGGACAGGTAGCAGCCGGTGCAAAGCAGGTGTCTGATTCCAGTATGCAGCTTTCACAGGGAACTACTGAACAGGCAAGCTCAATAGAAGAATTGACAGCTTCTCTTGAAGAAGTATCCACCCAGACAAAACTCAATGCAGAGAATGCAAACCAAGCTAATGAACTGGCTGAGGTTGCCAAAAACGATGCGGAACAAGGAAATGAACAGATGGGTTATATGTTAAATGCCATGGAGGAAATCAATAATTGTTCTTCAAATATTTCCAGAATTATTAAAGTAATTGACGAAATAGCTTTCCAGACCAACATCCTTGCCCTGAATGCAGCGGTTGAGGCAGCAAGAGCCGGACAGCACGGCAAAGGGTTTGCTGTGGTGGCTGAAGAGGTCAGAAACCTTGCTGCAAGGTCTGCCAATGCAGCAAAGGAAACGACAGAATTGATTGAAGGAACAATCAAAAGGACTGAGAACGGTACAAAGATAGCCAAGGAAACAGCCGAAGCACTCAATAATATAGTGGGGGAAATCGCAAAAGCTGCTTCTTTGGTCAATGATATAGCGGTTGCTTCCAACGAACAAGCGGCAGCTATTGCACAGATAAATCAAGGGATTATGCAGGTATCACAGGTCGTGCAAACCAATTCGGCTACATCCGAAGAGGGTGCGGCTGCAAGTGAAGAATTGTCCAGTCAGGCTGATTTCCTGAGAGAATCCGTTGCTAAGTTCAAGTTGAAAAATGTAAAATCTGTGGGATACAACGGGTATAAGGAGCTTAGTCCGGAAATTATGAGGATGCTGGATGACATTACAGAAAAGAAGCAACAAAATGGTGACAATAAGCAAAAAGACGAAAGTATATTAAAATCAAACATGGATTTTAAGGAAGAACCGCAAAAGGAGACTGGGGCTTCAAAACAGAAAATAGTGTTGAACGGCAGCGAATTCGGTAAATATTAAGCATACTTTAAGCATATTTTAAGCAGAGTGGACTTAACTGTTCGCTCTGCTTTTTTAAAAGGCATGGGTGCATTAAATTTAGATGTGGGGCAAAATACTGTGGAGTTATTTTTAAAAAGCATATCGGCTTGGACGGGTTTGAAGTTTCGATAAGGTGGTAATAAATAAAGGAACACATTTACATAATAGAAGCTTGATTTTTATACACTATAGAGTAAAGATAGATTTAGGTGAAGGCGAAAGGTTGGATAAACTATTTATGGACTTTTGTCATGGGCTTTCGAAAGGTGGAATTGATATGGACAAAAAGGAAACGATAAAAATATCCGGCATGACTTGTGCTGCCTGTGCTGCAAAAATAGAAAAGAAGCTGAATAAGTTGGAGGGTGTGCAAAAGGCCACAGTAAATCTGGCAATCGAAAAAGCTTCGGTGGAATATGACAGCTCAAAGATTGATGTATCCGATATGATAAAAACGGTGGAGGTATTGGGGTATAATGCTAAGAGGGCTGAAGAGGTAAGCGGCGATAGTGAGAGGGAGCAGAGAGAAAAGGAAATAAAGAGATTAAGAATGGAACTCATCATTTCTGCAATATTAAGTTTTCCATTGGTTATGGCAATGCTTCTAACTCTGGTAAATATCGACTTGGCATTCCTTCATAATGAATACTTCCAATTGATAGTAACTACCCCCGTACAATTTATTATCGGTTTCAGGTTCTATAAAAACGCGTTTTATGCCCTTAAGGCGAAAAGTGCCAATATGGATGTTTTGATTGCTATGGGGACTTCGGCGGCTTACTTTTTTAGTATTTATAACGCTTTCTTTGTGCCTGCCGAACCGGGTACAATGATGAAGGAGTTATACTTTGAAGCGGGAGCAGTAATAATCACATTGATTCTTTTAGGAAAATATCTTGAGGCAGTGGCTAAGGGCAAAACCTC
>JAAYTO010000101.1 GCA_012523755.1 Clostridium sp.
ATTTAAGTCTTCTTAAATATTACCTTGAAGTTAGAGTGTAAACTATGAAACCGCCGTATACGTGAACCGTACGTACGGTGGTGTGGGAGGTCGGTAAATAAAATAATTATTTACCTCCTACCCGATTGCGTAAGAAAGTTCACTGATTTTTTTTGTACATTATAAATAAACAGCAAAGGAGTAGTGGTCTATGAAAAGAGCAATAATCATTGTTTTAGATAGTGTTGGAATTGGAGAGCTTCCCGATGCAGAAGAGTACGGCGATAAAGGAAGTAACACTTTAGGTAACATTGCATCTAATGTTCCGGGGTTTTGCCTTCCTAATCTTGAATCACTGGGACTGGGTAATATAGATAATATAAAAGGAATTAAACCATCAGAAAATCCTATTGGCTGCTATGGAAGAATGGCAGAAAGGTCTGCCGGAAAGGATACCACTACAGGCCACTGGGAGATTGCCGGAATAGTTATGGACAGGCCGTTTCCCGTATATCCCAACGGATTCCCTCCTGAAATAATTGATGAATTCGAAAAATCAATAAACACTAAAATTATTGGGAATTTTGCAGCTTCAGGGACAGAAATAATAAACATGTTAGGGGATGAGCATGTAAAGACCGGTTATCCAATTGTGTACACCTCTGCCGACAGTGTGTTTCAAATAGCTGCCCACGAGGACATAGTTTTGGTGGAAAGGCTTTATGAAATGTGCAAAATTGCAAGGAAGATCCTAACTGGAGAACATGCGGTGGGGAGAGTAATCGCCAGACCGTTTATCGGAAAGTCGGGGGAATATAAAAGAACCAGCAGGAGAAAAGATTTTTCCCTGGATCCAATAGAAAAAACGGTTTTGGACTACGCAAAAGAAATGGGTTATAAGGTTAAGACCGTTGGTAAAATAGAAGATATATTCAACAAAAAAGGCATTACCGATGCGGTACATATCCAAAACAACATGGATGGTGTTGAAAAAACCCTTCAGTATATGAAGGAAAGCTTTGAAGGGATTTTGTTTACGAATCTTGTGGATTTTGACATGCTCTATGGTCACCGCAACGATATAGAGGGCTATGCAAAAGCTCTAATAGAGTTTGATGACAGAGTAACGGAAATATTGGAGTGCCTTAAAGATGACGATATTTTATTTATCACTGCAGACCATGGCTGCGATCCTTCGACGGAAAGTACAGACCACTCTAGAGAGTACGTTCCCCTTATTGCATACGGAAAGAAGTTAAAGAAAGGTATAAATCTTGGAACAAGGAGCACTTTTGCTGATATTGCACAGACCGTTGCCCATTATCTTGGAATTGATGCCGGGTTTAAAGGGACAAGTTTTCTTGAACAAATCCTGTAGATGAAGTAAAAACAGAAAATACACGTTTTGGAGGTCATGTTTAATGAGAATGATTGATTTGATAAATAAAAAGAAGCATGGCGAAGCCCTGACGGCCGCTGAAATCGATTATATAGTCCAAGGCTATACGGAGGGCAAAATCCCCGATTATCAAATGTCAGCTCTTTTAATGGCGGTTTACTTTAAGGGAATGAACCCGGAGGAGATTTCAAACCTTACGATGTCAATGGTGAATTCCGGCGAGGTAGTAGATCTCTCAAGTATTGAAGGAATAAAGGTTGATAAGCACTCGTCTGGGGGAGTGGGAGATAAGCTAAGCCTTATAATAATTCCCTTATGTGCGAGCCTCGGAATTCCGGTAGCAAAAATGTCCGGACGGGGATTGGGACACACCGGCGGGACAATTGATAAGCTTGAGTCAATAGATGGGTTTAGAACAGAACTTTCCAAGGAAGAATTCATAAATAATTTAAACATGCATAAAATGGCAATAGTTGGTCAGGCTGAAAACCTTACTCCAGCAGACAAAAAAATATATGCCCTTAGGGATGTTACGGGCACTGTTGACAGTATTCCCCTTATTGCAAGCTCAATAATGAGCAAAAAGATAGCTTCGGGATGCGACCGTATTGTACTGGATGTAAAGGTGGGTTCGGGAGCCTTTATGAAATCTGTTGATGATGCAGTGGTGCTTGCTAGGACGATGGTGGATATTGGAAAATCCCTTGGAAGAACGACCGTTGCTGTTGTTACCGATATGAACCAGCCCCTAGGCCATGAGGTGGGAAATGCTAATGAGGTAAGAGAAGCAATAGAGGTGCTAAAAGGAAACGGTGCCGGGGATGTAACCGCTATAGCACTGACAATCGCTTCTTATATGGCTGTTTTGGCAGGCTCTTTTCCTGATTTTAAATCGGCTTATAATCGTATGAGTGAGTTGATTAAATCGGGGGAAGCACTGGAAAAGTTTAAGGAGCTTGTAAGAATTCAGGGCGGAAATACGCAGATTGTCGATAATCTCGATTTGCTGCCGCAGGCCAAAAAACATATAGAAGTAAAGGCAGATAAAAGTGGATTTATCAATTCAATAGATGCCGAAAGCATAGGTGTATCGGCAATGCTTCTCGGTGCCGGCAGAAGAACTAAAGAAGACAGAATTGACCCTTCGGCAGGTGTAACAATTGTCCGCAAGGTTGGATATGAAGTAAAAAGCGGTGATACTCTATGTGTACTACATACAAATTTACCGGAATGGGACGATGCACAAAAACTTTCATTGAGTGCTTTTATAATAAAGGATGAAAAACCTGCACCAATTAAGTATGTATACGAAGTTGTAGAGTAAAGGTGAGGAAAAGGCAAGGAAGCATGTGGAGGAAAGATTGCGGAGCAAGTTTTAGCCCTCTGTAAATATTCCGGGTACTTTTATTTTGTAAGTCAAAATTAAGTATATCCAAGCATTATTCTGCATAAAAATTTAATAATGATAAATGCTTGGAGGGGTCCTTAAGTGTTGAAAAATATTATCAGTTGTTTTTTGGCAGTTGTTTTATTATTAAACATGGTGGCAATATCTGTTTTAGCAGTACCTGACCTTGGTGAACCGGTTTACGATGTTGAGACCGTTGCACAAATAGTGACAAATACGAATATTTTTGAATTAAAGGCAAAAGCCCATGTTCTAATGGATGCAACAACAGGACAGATTCTTATGGAGGGCAACAGCAACGAAAGACTTCCTATTGCCAGCATAACTAAGATTATGTCCATGCTTTTAATAATGGAAGCTATTGATTCGGGGAAAATTAATATGGATGATATTGTTACTGCATCGGAGTATGCATCCGGGATGGGAGGTTCACAGGCTTATATTGAGCCGGGGGAACAGTATTCCGTCAGGGATGCTTTAAAAGCGGTTGCCACCCACTCATCCAATGACGTAACAGTTTCATTGGCAGAGCTGGTTGCGGGAAGTGAAATGGGCTTTGTGGTTCTCATGAATGAAAAGGCTAAAGAACTTGGAATGAATAATACAAATTTTCTTGACTGCACGGGATTAACCGATGAAGGACATTACAGTACCGCCTACGATATAGCCTTGATGTCAAGAGAATTGATAGTTAATCATCCCAAAATACTTGAATTTACATCTATATGGATGGATACCTTCAGAAACGGCGAATTTGAATTGGTAAATACCAATAAGCTTGTTCATTTTTATGATGGATGTGACGGACTTAAAACCGGTTTTACCCGGGCAGCGGGACATTGTCTTTCGGCAACTGCCACACGGAATAACATGAGGCTTATTTCCGTGGTTTTGGGTGAACCGGACTCAAATACCAGATTCGCAGAAACAAGAAAACTATTAGACTTTGGATTTGCAAATTATGAGTCCACAATGGTAAATAAAAAGGGTGAAAAGGTCAACGAAGTAGAAGTTAAAAAGGGTTTAGTTCCTAAGACAACAGCTTTATATAGTGATGATGTCAGTCTTCTTTTAGCCCGGGGAGAAAAAGGCAAGGTGGTAAGGGAGGTTCGGCTCAAAAGTTCATTGACAGCACCGGTAAGCAAGGGACAAAAGGTGGGAGAAGTGGTATATAAGATTGATGAAAGAGAAATTGCAAAGGTGGATCTGGTTTCTGCCGGCGATATACAGAGGGCATCCTTCGGTAAATTGTTTGGAATGTTGATTTCAAGCTGGTTCAATCTCGGAAGATCATAGATTGTAATGCCGGTAAATTACATAACTGTGGGTTAAGCATATTAAGTAATTAATCCTGAAAGCATTATCGGTGAACAGTTCAACCTCTTTGGATTATTCTAAAGAGGTTGTTTTGAGGGTGCTTTAAAGCAAAGAAAAATGTTTTGCAAACCCAAGCTACCGGGAAATTTTTCCTCATACTTGTATTGAATTTATATGGAAAGTATGATATTTTAATAAGTAATTAGCATCTTAAGGAATTAAAATCGGGTATTTCTTAGAAAAGATAAGTTAAAGATATTTTACTATTGGTTCATGATGTCATTGCAGTTGAAATCTATTATAATAAAAGGTGAAATTATTATGAATAATGTATTGGAAATGTCAAAGTCTTTTAGTATCTCTAAAAACATAAAAAATTCCATTTGCTTCTTTAAATCAAATTTCAAACCCCTTGCAATTTTAACTCTTTTGGTATATTTGCCCTTATTTTTTGTTAGGTTGTTTATTTTAGGGATTGGCTCTAAATTTGGCACTATCGCTGAAATCGAGGTTGGAACGAGTGCTTTTCTGAGTTTTATTTTTCTTTTACTCCTGTGTTTTATTGGGGTTTTGAGGCTTTTGGTTGATGCAATCATAACGAGAGTAGTATATGACAATATTGCAAAAAATGAAGCTTTTGTTTTTTTTTTCTATTGGTAATATTGATGATATAAAAACCATGATGAAGAAAAAACTGAATTTTTTGCCGCGAATTATCGGGAATGTTTTATTGGTTGGTCTCATTATTGCCGGAACCTTAATTGTTTCATATTTAATAGTATTATTTATGGCAATTATTATATCTTTAATAACACTATTTCTTGTTGTACCGCCTGAAAATATGGGGGATTTATTACTTGTTTTAATTACTTTTGGCATATGTGGGGAGGAGCATAAAAAGAAGCTGGAATATATCAAAGGGAAATTTTATTCGCATATTTTTATCGTATTTATTAGTTTGTCTACCGCCTTTTTTACTCTATGTCATATCGGCGTTTATTCCATTAATTCCAAAATCCGGTAACATTACATTGGATAACTGGATTTTATATGATTATATTATAAATTTTGTGTTAAAGATTGTTTTTGATCTTATCAATGTTTTTTTCCATAGTTTTATAGTAGTTTTAACAACTTTTATGTTTATTAATCTGAAAGTTAAAAAGGAAGGCTTTATTATAAACCAATTCCGATCGTTTTGTGAGTTCTGAAATGGGTGTATATTTACATTTATCTAATGCAACCTTCTGAAATTATTTCTATTGAATTAAAATTCAAATTATGATATTTTATATTAAAAGTACAAGTAAGTGAGGTCATTATGAGTCAAAGGACAAATGAGCTAAAACCGATGGGTATCGGTGATATTCTTGATTATTCGATAGAGGTTTTTAAATCCAATTTCAAAATTTTTGCTCTTCTAACCCTGATACTTTATTTGCCATGGGTTTTTGTTGAGTCTTTAATAACAAGCAGTGTATTAGGGAATACATTGCAAATTTATGAAAATATATTTAAGGCCACTATTGAAGGCAATTATTCCGGTTTTGGGGAAGTTGCTTCTAATCCCTATAACAGTTTAATATTAAGTTTATTGTCTAATCTAATGTCCTTTTTGAGTATGGGTTACGGATTAACCATAAAACTTGTATATAACGCTTGCATAATGAAGATAGTTTATGATTATGTTGTGAATAAACAAAAGGAAGTTTTCTCCTTTGAAAATATTAAAAACAAGATAAAAAAAGGATTTTCTTTTATGCCCCGGATGATGGGAAATGCTTTTTTGTTTAACCTTATTTTTTATGGAACCTATTATATATCATCTTTTATTGCAATTTTTATAATAATAATAGGGCTTCTTGTGAGTGGATTTTTTATCGAGACAATACCAACCAATGTGATGATTGCATTGGGAATAATATTTTCTATTGTGCTGATATTGGCGGCACTGTTTTGCACCGCATTCTTCTGGGTTAAGCTCATATTTGGTGCCAATGCCGTTGTGTCCGAAAATGCATCTGTATTTGACAGCATAAAAAGAAGCTGGCAATTATCAAAGGGATATTTCTGGCATATAGCATTAACATGTTTATTGGGCTTTCTTCTGTTCTTTGTATCCGGAAATATGTTAACTGCAGCTTCCATGTTTGTGTCAGTCGTAAACAATGCCCTTTTTGTGTTGCTTTTTACCGTTACAAGTATTTTCAATGCTTTTTTGTACCCCTTTATAATTATATTTATTACCCTCACCTTTATTAACATAAAAATCAGGAAAGAGGGTCTTGACTTGGAGGTTAAGATTCGCAGCATGATTCAAAAGCAATTTGAAGCAAATAATAGTGTAGGTGGCGAGAAGTTTAATGATTAAATACAATCTATTTAAAAAACGAACCGGCATTAATAAGGCCTCATTTAAAAAAATTGTTTTATATCTGATTCTTATGCTTGCTTTTATTCATGGCATAGGATTCGTCTTTTATGCTTCCGCCAGCCCATCTAATGAGGAAGAGGTTAAGGAAAAACTGTCGGAAATACTTTCTGAACTTGATTCCAGTAAAAGTAATTCAAATCATGAAAATAGCTTTTTTATAGACAAAATAAAGGAATTTATAAAATGGTTAATGGAGAAGATTAATCCTTCGAAGCTTTTTAGATTCCAGAAAGAAATTACTATATCAGAAGGTGCTTCAGAAGTACTGGCAATAGTTGCAGCAGGATTGATTCTTTTGATTTTGGGTTTAATCTGTTATTTTATTTTCAGGAACTTCAAAAAATCACGAAGGGTAATGATGGATGAGGATGCAGAAATATTAAATACTATACATGACCCTGATATTATAACAGACCGGGTTCAACAGTATATTGAAGCTGGAGACTACAGCCAGGCACTGCGTTTTTTATATATTGCCATGTTGATTAGCTTCAATAAGTTGAACATAATTAGAATAAACAAGGCAAAGACCAATAAACAGTATCTATTGGAGATTGAAAGCAACAAACCGCAGGTCTACAGCACTGTTATGGATTTTACCAATGACTTCAACAGGTACTGGTATGGCAAAAAAGAACTCAGCAAAACCAAATTTGAAAGCCTGTATCGGTCATACAGCACTATTATTGAAACGGAGGGGGCTTTCACAGATGGCTAAAATAAGAAACATCGCAATATTGATAACCGTTATTGTAGTTGTTATTGTAATAGGTTTTTTTGTTTTTGATATAAAAAATGAGAAAGAAGAGTCCACGGACTTTTCCAGTTACAATGAGACATATATCGGAACAAAAGCTCTTTATCTTTTAGCTGACAGAATGGGGTTTAATGTGAGCCGATACACGAGACCTGCAAGATTTATTCCAAACAATGCTACAATGGTTGCTTTAGCACCCGACGAAATCCTTTTTAACAGCAGTATGGAGCAGAAATACCTGCTGGATTGGATTAAAAAGGGAAATGTGCTTGTGTTGATAGATGACTGGGAAAACTTTGAAACAGGTATGTTAGGTCTTTTGGAATACATTGAAAGCACAGATACCCTTGAGGGATATGGTAATAATTACATATGCACCATAGGAAATGGACGGGTAATTTTTCTGGATAATTATAATGATTATATCAACGGTGGACTTGAGGCACTGGAACCCGGAGTGGTATTTATCGATGTCCTTAATGAAGCAGGGCATAAAAAGGTGTTGTTCAACGAGTATTATCACGGTCTTGGCAGTTCCAATATTACATTGTGGGACATATTGACTCCTGCAGCAAAATTATTATTGGTTCAGCTGATAATAGCGGCATTGATTCTTATTTTTGTAGTATCAAGAAGGTTTGGAAGACCTCAGGTTGTGTATGAAATTGTAAAGCGTAAGGAAAATGAAAACCTTTTTGCCCTCTCAAACATATATCAAAAATCCAAGGCCAACGGTCTTGTTTTGGAAAGCTATCTTGATTGTTTAAAAAAGGAGCTTGCTATTTTTCTGGGCTTCGGAAGGGAAGGTTTTGGTGATGCTGAGCTTTTGGCTGCGGCTCAATCCAACAATATATTGAAAAATTTTAATTTAAGAGAATTGTTTGGAGAGTGCAACTATTATATAAACAACGATGGAAAGTATAACAAAGAATTTTTGAGCCTATATAAAAGATTGGAGCAGATAAGAAAGGAGATAAAAGCATGAGTGAATATATGGAAGATAATCGTATAACCGGCAATGAGTGTGAATTTACAGCTAATAAAGCCAGGGAAATAATCCAGGAGGTATCCCGGGTAGTTGTCGGACAGTACGATTTTATTGAGAAATTAGTGGTATCCCTGTTTTCCGGAGGGCATGTACTGGTGGAAGGAGTTCCGGGACTGGCTAAAACACTGGCTTCGCGGGTTATTGCAAAGACAGTAAGGGCGGATTTTAAAAGGGTACAGTTTACCCCTGACCTTATGCCTGCAGATATTGTAGGAACAAAGGTTTTTGATCAAAAAAACGGGGAATTTTACCTTAAGAAGGGTCCTCTTTTTACCAATATATTTCTTGCCGATGAGATAAACAGAACCCCTCCAAAAACCCAGGCAGCACTTTTAGAAGCCATGGAGGAGAGGGCAATATCGATTGACGGTGAAACCCACAAGCTGGAAGAACCCTTCATGGTACTGGCGACTCAGAACCCTGTGGAGTACGAAGGAACATATCCCCTTCCCGAAGCTCAGGTTGACAGATTCCTTATAAAGCTGATTGTGGGTTATGTTCCACAGAAGTTTGAGAACATCCTTTTACAGAAGTTCAATTCCGGATTTGACAGCAAGGAACTTGAAAATGAGAATATAAACGGGGTATGCAATCCCGAGGATATAAAGAGGTGCCGGGAGGAGATAAAGGGCGTTAGGGTTAGTGACGAAATAATAAACTATATTACATCGATAATAAGGGCAACAAGAAACTCTCCCAGCTTGATTTTGGGTGCAAGCCCCAGGGCTTCCATAGCATTGTTGCTTACTTCGAAAACTTACGCTGCCATTCAGGGAAGGAGTTATGTTATTCCTGAAGATGTAAAGGATCTGGCACTTCCGGTACTTCGCCACAGAATAATATTAAAGCCGGAAGCGGGTATTGACGGCCTAGGAAACGATGACGTGGTCAGCAGTATTTTATCTAAGGTTGAAGTGCCGAGATAATTATTTAGAAGGAGAAGTATAAATGCCTTTTAGCAAGCTTTTTTCTTTAATTGTTGCAATTGGAATAGTGCCGGTTTTGATAGGATCCTTAGTAGGAATAGAGATGTATGTTTTTTTACTCTATAACCTTATTGTCATCCTGCTTTTAGTTGTGGACTACAGGATTACTCCCGGGAGCAAAGCATTTGAGGTAGAGCGTATCTGTGATGAAAAACTCTCAATGGGAACGGAAAATGAAATTTTCATAAATATCCGAAACAACAGTGATTATAATGTAAATATTGAAGCAGTTGATGAAGTTCCGGAGTATATGGAATTAAAAAAACGTATTGTAAAAATAAAGGTTTCACCCCATTTTGAAAACAGCACAAGCTATGTTGTCGTGCCACAGAAGAGGGGGGAATATACCTTTGGAAAGATCCATATAAGGTACAACGGGGTTCTTAGGCTATGCTCAAAAAAAGGCGTTTATGACATTACAAAAAGCTATAAGGTGTATCCCAATATAAAGGATTTGAGCAGGTATGGACTTGCTGCCATAAAGAAAAGCCAACTGATTCAGGGAATAAAGAAGTTTAAAGCCTACGGTACAGGTACCGAATTTGAAAGTCTGAAGGAATACGCCGAGGGTGATGACTACAGAAAAATAAACTGGCTTGCTTCCGCAAGGTCAAACAAGCTGATTGTCAATACCTACGAGCCGGAAAAGAATCAGCAGGTAATGATTATGCTCGATTCCAGCAGGGTAATGAATTCGGAAATAAATTATATAAAAAAGCTAGACTATTCAATAAATGCAGCTTTTTTACTTGCCGACGTCGTAATCAAGAAGGGTGACAATGTGGGAGTGATGGTTTTTGACAGCCAGGTAAAGCGTTATATCAAACCGGGTAAGGGTCTCGGTCATTTTCAACTGTTGGCGGAAAACCTGTACAACGTGGAAGAAAACTTTGTTTCGGCAGACTATAAAGGTGCATTGACATATTTAAACCAAAACCAGAACAGAAGGTGTCTGATTTGTATTTTTACGGAGTTGTTCAGTGTGGATGAAGCACTTACTCTTTCGTCAGCATTGAAGAACATTGCAAAGTATCATGTTCCCCTCCTTATAACAATTAAGGACATGAGGCTTTATGAAATGGCACAGTCCGGCGTTGAAAACACCGATGATGTTTATCAGAAGGCGGCTTCGATGAAGCTGATCGAGGAGAGAGAGAAGATTCAAAGGGTGTTTATCGAGTCGGGAATTGCGGTGTTGGATGTCCCCCCGGATAGGCTGTCCGTTGAGGTTGTAAACAAATACCTTACCATGAAATCCATGATGCAGATATAGAACGGGAACGGAGGGAAAAATATTTGGGGTGGCGGAACAGCCAACAGATAGGAGGAATATATGAGCAATTTAGAATGGAAACTAGCGTATCCTTTGGAGGATGATTCAGCAATAAAAAAAATAATATAATTGACCTTGAACAGTCAAAACTTAAGGTTTACTTATGCAGTGGAGGGTTTATATTATAATTTTAGGAAATATTACAAATCTAAGAAAGCTGCTTTTCTTTATATTCAATATCTTTTCACCAATCATCTCTTCTAAACATATAATGAAATGAAACTTTATGTTGAGGAGATGAATGAAAGTGCCGTGTCCTGTTGGAACTACAAGCTATAGAATTCAGGCTGGCGATACGCTCTATAAAATAGCCGGAAGATTTAATACAACCGTTCAACAGATACTGTTGGTAAATCCGGGTATAAATCCCAACATGCTTTATATCGGACAGGAAATATGCATTCCCGTTCAATCGGCTACCACAGCCGTAGCAGAGATTACAAGGATTCCTGTGTTTGTAAACGGGGCCAACATTAATACCGGAACATATCCGGTTCTCAATTATAAACCGCCACAGGCACAATATCCTTATATATACGTTCCGATAGCAGAATTTAGTAGAATAGGTGCAAGAGTGATATGGAATGAGTATTCACAGGCAATAACAGTTATAAGCAACGATTATGAACTTCGAAGACAAATGGATGTTATATCACAGGCTTTAGGCAAACTGATATATGACAATAATGCGTATATGGATTCGACTGAATATGACAACTTCATGATAAGTTTTGAGTACAACTTGTTTTCCCATGCGAAATCCCTTAAAATAACTCCTGCTTGGGATACCAGAGTTGCACAACCTAAGTTTGGTACCGGATCGAAAAAGGAAGCCCACTGTTTGGTATATACAGGAGGCACATTATTTCCCCCTGATACTGAGGAGGATTTATGGGATACTGTATATGTTTTCCTCTATAGTTACTCGGATCTAAAATATTATTTATTTACATCCCGGCGACCTTTAAAGCTATAACTAAGTACATAAACGGGGCAGATAATGCCCCGTTAGCTCATATTGCACTATTTTTCAGATTTCAGTTTGGGTGTTTTTAATATAGCCATGATTGCAAATCCCACAAATGCTGCTATCCCGGCAATAATGAATGCTGTTGAAAATGCCTTTGATGCACTGAAATAAGCTACAATATACGAAGATGCAACCGCTCCGACGCCAAACCCAAGTAGAATCAGTCCATAGATTGTTGCAACATGCCTTGTTCCCCAGAAATCAGCAGTCAATGCGGGGAAGACCCCAAGGAATCCTCCATATGAAAATCCAATTACTGCAATAAAAGCGAGCATTAAATATGCTTTTGCAAAGGATACTCCTACAATTGAGACGGCAGCAATAACAAGAAGTATTAACAGTGTTTTCTTTCTTCCCAACCTGTCTGAAATCCAACCCCAAAAAAGACGTCCAAAAGAATTAAATGCACTGATAATCATAACTCCCGCAACAGCTGTTTCTTTTGTCAAGCCGCTGTCCGGCTGTAAACCAAGAATTTTCGCCATAGGAATCATCATTGATCCTGCAGCGGTAGCACACATAAATGCAACAATTACCATATATAACTGGGGTGTTTTCAAAGCTTGAGAAGGAGTAAAGTTTTGTCCGGTTACTCCATCCTTTGGTGCCGGTGGCGTCCATCCTTGAGGTTTGTAGCCTTCAGCAGGACTAATTATAAAAAATGACCCTAATATGTTTACAACAAGAAATAAAACACCTAATATGGAAAAAGTATTTAAAACTCCATATCCCTTAATCAAAGATTCAGCAACGGGAGTAAACAAAAGACCGCCAAATCCAAGAGCAGAAACAATAATTCCTGTCACCAAACCCCTTTTATCCGGGAACCATTTCTGACAGCAGGCAATTGTAGTCGTATACGCCATTCCCATTCCCAAACCGCCCAAAACACCGTAGGTTAGCCATAGCAACCATGGTATTGATTCAGTAGTATACTTGGCCAAATAAAAGCCCATTCCCAGTACAACACCTGCAGCAATGATCACCGTTCTTGGTTTCAATTTTTCTTGGAGTTTTCCTCCGATGGTACTGCCGACCGTCAACAACCCTAAAAGCAGTGAATACGCCAATGTACCATGGGTTGCCGGCCAGTTGAATAAAGCATTGGGTGTTGATTCACTAATAATAAGGTATGACTGAAACACACTCCAAATATATGCAGTTCCCAGACATAGCTGAATTGCAACACTTGCAATAACAACTACCCAACGATTAAATCTTGGTGAAGATATAGCAGTATTATTCATTTTACTTTTCCCCTCTACAAAATTACTATTTTTTTATAACCTGATAAAACCGCTTGTTGTTCGGCTGATTTTTTATACTTTGTTTTATGTTATTAGTTTAAGAGTTTTATGAAATGTTCCTTAAGGACATAGTCAGATTATATAGTAATTTTGTATATTATACAATGATTATACAATGGAATTAGAAGAAAAATAAAAAAGCGTAAAAATCCTTGGTTTCTCAAGTAAAAAAGCGTAAAAAACAAATGAATCCACTGTCGGCTTAGAAGATAGAGTTAAATATAAAAACGGTTATTTCCCATGGTGGGGATTCTTTTTTACGATACCAAAGGCTTCAATTATTTTACTCTGTACCTGTGGTCTGTATTTTGAGTAATATTTCAATCTTTTGTCCTTATCTATAAAGTTTGAGGAGTAGCTTGGTTTTAACTCATTTAAGACAATAGCAGCAACATCTGCCAGGCAAATGCTGCATACACAGAATTGGGGGTTAGGTTCGTTTTTCACTTTCTCAACAAAATCAGATAATTCTTGCAACACAAGGTTTTCTGCGGAGTTTTCCAGACCGGCATTATATAAAACATCTTTAAATTCACCCATTTTAATTCTCTCCTGTAAATATATTATATAAAAGGCTTCGTCATATATTACCAATGCGTTTTATGTATGAGGTCATTTTTTTGTTATGTTCACGGGTTTTTTTCGCTTTATTTGGTGTCCTGTTTGATTGAGCATGAAATAAAGCATTGTTATATATAATATCGTATTATACATGAAAAACATTGATATAAAGTTTAAAGTATTTAGAAAAAAAGACCTCTTAAAGAAGCGTTCACTTAGGGATTGAAGAAAAACTTAAATGAACAGCTTCAAGCGGAGGCAAAAAGAGACCAGTCACATTTAAGCTTAATGGCTTGATGTGGCTGGTCTTTTACAATATACCTTCGAAAACCATCTG
>JAAYTO010000102.1 GCA_012523755.1 Clostridium sp.
TAGTACCTGGGCTGTATTTGAATCGATTGGACCATTTCCGGAAACACTTCAAAATGTGTGGGGTAGGATATACTCAGAGTGGTTTCCATCTTCAGGATACGAGGCGGTTGAAGGTCCTGAAATTTTATGGAATGAGAGTCCAGACACTGGAAATCCAAAGTATCGAAGCGAAATCTGGATTCCAGTCAAGAAAAAAGACTATTAATTACATTAATGTTTATTATTGAGGGTGCTCCTATTAAGAGTGCCTTTTTCGTAAATGGTACGATTGGTGGATATGTTCCCGTCTACCGATAGTGCCAAAAGTGCCTTTGACTTGTTTCCGACTACCGACAATGTAAAAGACATAAATTCACCCCGCTCGTTCCATGTGGAGAGCTGCGTATTGATAACAAGGGTATAAACCTTGATATTACTGGGGTTTGGAATCACATCCAAGTTGACTACTCGATTTAAAGTGTTAAAACGTGTTTATGGGAACATATCGACGGGGTATTTTTGAGGCGAAATTTGAACTCAAAAACAGGAAGTGTTGCTCGGAAAATTAAGTTCCGCACTGCTCGGATTTATACTTGCCATAAACAATTTTCATAGTGTTATCAAGACAATGGAAAATGTAAATTATTAATTAATAGGAAGGTGTTAGAAAAAGGTTAGTGTAAAATAGGTAGACAAGTTGGAAATGTTATTTCAAATGCAACAGGCGTAACGGGGCTAACTTTTGAAACTATAACAGACTATTTGCTTTTGGTGATATATCAATTGAAACTATTCAAAGTAACTAAGACGGAAATGAAGCAGGTGATCTCTCATAAGCCCCTTAATCACTTTAGACAATTTAGCCTAAAAATTGTATTAATCGGTATGCCATTGAGGATTATACTCCCGGGATTGAGTATAATGAAGATGGCTCTTTGGATATCTATATTCAAAATTGTCCGTCGGTAAACAGTAAATCTAATTGGCTTCCGGCACCGGATGGCGATTTCAATTTGGTATTAAGAATATATCAACCCTCTGCTGAAATATTAAACGGCACATATGAAGTGCCGGGAGTAAGACGGGTCACCTGATAACCTTATATTTATTGGAGTAATTTCGGGCACCCTGCGGAATAATCCGTAGAGTGCCTTTTAATTTTTCTTTATTCTTTCGCATCCACCGTTATAAATATAAATTTTTTATAAATTAATTGAAGAAATATTTCACAACCTTAGCAAAAATGTTAATATTAAAATATTGGTTTATTGTTTATAATTCCAGTTAAAAGGGGTAGAAGTATGCTGAACATAAAGAATGTATCAAAGAGCTACAACAAGGGTGCCGTTAAAGCAGTAGACAGCTTAAACCTTCACGTCAGAAACGGCGAGATTTTTGGTTTTTTAGGACCGAACGGGGCAGGGAAGACCACAACTATAAAAATGATTGTCGGACTTTTGAATCAGGACAGCGGCAGTATAACCATTAGAGGCTTTGACAACCAAAAGCAGAGTTTAGAGGCTAAAAAAAGGATAGGTTATGTTCCCGATAATCCGGATATTTATGACAAGTTAACGGGATTGGAGTATCTAAACTTTATGGCGGATGTGTATGAAGTACCTTTGAAGGAAAGAAAGGATAGGATTGCTCATTTTTTGGACATGTTTGGCTTAAAGGAGGCAGCAACAGATATTATCAAAAGCTATTCCCACGGCATGAAACAGAAGATAGTTCTTACGGGAGCTCTTATACATGACCCGGAGCTTTGGATTTTGGATGAACCCCTTGTGGGGCTTGACCCAAAGTCTGCACATATATTAAAAGACCTCATGAGAAAGCATTGCGATAAGGGCAATTCAGTGTTCTTTTCAACCCATGTTCTGGAGGTGGCGGAAAGGCTTTGTGACCGGATTGGAATAATCAACAGGGGCAAGCTTATAGCTATAGGCACCGTAGATGAGCTGAAAAAGGGTGAAAATGCTGATACCCTAGAGAATATATTTTTGGAGTTGACCGAAAAATGAAAATGCTTTTAAGATTAATAAGAACAGATCTCAGAGTTGCCCTGGGTATATCGGTTATGAAGTATCGGTTTACAAAAGAGAGGAATAAACTGTGGGAGCCTATACTCACATTATTAGGAGCAGTAATAGGCATAGGAAGTATGCTGGTTCTCTTTTCTATTTTTGCGATATCCTCCTTTTACATATTCAAAAAAAGCGGACAGTCTGTTGAAGCTATACTGGCAGTATCCTTTTTGGCATCGCAGTTTTTCCTGTTGTTTTTTGGAGTATTTCATATTTTGTCATCCTTTTATTTTTCAAAGGACATGGATTTTCTGATTTCATTGCCGGTAAAGCCGTATCAGATCATGGGAAGCAAGTTTATAACAATTATTGTTAATGAGTATATTATGTCGATTCCCATGGTATTACCCGCAGTTGTTGTGTATGGTATCGGTATGGGGGAGGGAATTATATACTGGTTGAAGGCACTTATAAGCATATTGCTTGTGCCGGTAATACCTCTGGCAATATCCTCCTTGATTGTAATAGTTCTCATGAGGTTTGTTAATATTAAGAAAACCAAGGATGTAATAGTGGTAGTAGCCAGTTTTCTGTCCTTGGCAATAGGAATGGGCGTAAACTTCTATGTACAGAGGATGATAAATGGTGGTATGGATGAGTATCTCGACATGAGCCAAATACAAAACTGGGTTATTGAATCTGTAGGATCAAGGTTTCCCCCCAGTCTTTGGATTACTTACGGTCTCTCGAAACCGGGCATGGAAGGATGGGGGTACTTTTTACTCTTTGTGCTGGTTTCCGTTGTATTGTTTGCGTTGCTGCTATGGGTAGGCAACAGGGTGTTTTACAAGGGGATCGTATCGGGAAATGAAAGATCCGGCAGAAAAAGACACGCTTCTTTTGAGACGGCAAGGGATAGGTATATTAAAGTATCAAGTCCATTGACGGCTCTTTTCTGGAAAGAGTGGAAGCTCCTTTTAAGGACTCCTGTGTTTATGATAAATGGTTTGGCAGGTGTGGTAGTTATGCCTGTGATGACTTTAATTTCAATTCTTGGTCAGAATCAAGAGTCCATAGGAAAATTCATAGAAGTTGCTCAGCAGCCTCAAAACGATATATATGTGTTCCTAGTGGGCTTTGGATTAATGGTTCTTGCTTCAAGTCTCAATATTGTATCGTCAACAGCTGTTTCAAGAGAAGGACATAGCATCTGGATATCCAAAATGATCCCTGTTTCGCCCCGGATGCAGATAATTTCGAAGCTTATGCACGGAATGTCTATATCAATGATGGGAAGCCTTGTTATTGGGGCGTTCATGGTTGCCTTTATAAGGATTTCCGTACTGGAGCTTTTATTCCTTATTTTTCTGTCATCTTTGGGTTCAATGACAATTATAATTCTTGATTTAATTATTGACATATTCAGACCGAAACTAGATTGGACAAATCCTCACGAGGCTATAAAAACCAATCTCAACGGACTTTTTGGCATTATAGTTTCAATGGGCTTTATGTTGGTTTTGACTATTTTTGTATCAGCCATGATTTTACTCCAGTTGCCGCAAACGGTGATTTTTTTAGGAATATTCATTTTTGAGGCTGTAATGCTGATAATCAGTGCCATTGTTTTATTTAAACCGGCAGAGAAAAGATATAGAAATATCGAAGCGTAGAAGGCGAGGCTTGATATAAGCATTGCCGCACATCTGAAATTGTGCACTTGGGTTAGGTAGGGTTTAGGATTTACTTTTTATAAGTTTTTCTAGAATGCATGGCTTAGTAGGATGGAGGTGAGTCAGTTGAACAGAAAAATTAACAAAGAGTTGATAAAAATATATAACCTGATGTATGAAAGAAAGGGCTCAATGAATTGGTGGCCGGCGGATACGGAGTTTGAGGTTATAGTGGGTGCGATACTGACCCAGTTTGTTTCATGGAAAAATGTCTGTACTGCAATTGAGAATCTTATAGAAGAGGATTTGCTCAGTATTGAGGGAATTTGCAGCGTGGATACTGAAAAGCTGGAAGGGCTGATCCGATCCACAAGGTTTTACAAGCAGAAGGCCAGGAAGCTGAAGGAGTTTTGCCTGCATATAAAAAACAATTACGGGGGTAGTCTGGACAGATTTTTTGCAAAGGATATGTATGAACTCAGAAAAGAACTGCTCTCTTTATACGGAATCGGCGAAGAGACCGCCGATTCAATAATATTATACGCTGCCAGAAAGCCTATTTTTGTTGTGGATGCATATACAAGAAGGGTGTTCGGAAGGCTTGGTTACTTCAAACAAGACATTACCTACAGGGAAATGCAAAGCTTTTTTATGAATAATCTAGAACATGATGTGGATTTTTTCAATGATTTTCATGCACAGATAGATGGTGTTGGGAGCAATTTCTGCTCAGGAAAGAATCCGGACTGTAATAAATGTCCCCTTGAAAGTGTTTGCAAAAAAAACGGTTTAGAAAATTAAAAAGGAGAGAGTAATATAAAAATTACTTCTCTCCTTATAACTCTTTTATTATGAACAATCATTCAACTCTATATTCTTGCCACTCCGGTTTTTCTTGCTGCCTCGGCGACTTCTTTTGCCACTGTGGTACCAACCCTTGGGTCAAAAGGTTCGGGCAGGATAAACTCCGGACAGAGTTCATTGTCGCTTACGAGGGAAGCGATTGCTTTAGCAGCAGCTATTTTCATTTCGTCGTTGATGTCCTTTGCCCGTACATCTAAAGCACCTCTGAATATACCAGGGAAAGCAAGAACATTATTTATCTGATTCGGGAAATCGGATCTTCCGGTGCCAACTACTTTTGCACCTGCCGCGATAGCTTCATCAGGCATAATTTCCGGTGTCGGATTTGCCATTGCAAATATTATTGGATCCTTTGCCATGGTTTTGACCATATCTTGGGTAACCGTTCCCGGAGCTGAGAGACCGAGGAACACATCGGCACCTTTTAAGACCTCGGCAAGAGTGCCTTTCTTTTTCTCAAGGTTTGATATTTTAGCCATAAGAGCTTTTTCTTCATTGAGGTTATCTCGTCCTTCATATATGGCACCTTTTCTGTCACAGAGGATTACCTTCTTTAAGCCCATGCTCATAAGAAGCCTTGTAACCGCTATACCGGCAGCACCGGAACCGTTTACAACAACCTCAATGTCATTGATGTCTTTGTTTACGATTTTCAGAGCATTTATCATTGCCGCAACGGATACTACGGCTGTGCCGTGCTGGTCATCGTGGAAAACTGGAATATCACATACTTCCTTAAGCTTTCTTTCAATCTCAAAACACCTTGGAGCGGATATGTCTTCTAAATTAATTCCTCCAAAACTTCCCGAGATAAGCTTTATAGTTTTTACTATTTCGTCCGTATCTTTTGACTTTATGCATAATGGGAAAGCATCCACATCACCAAACTGTTTAAAGAGTACGCATTTACCTTCCATTACAGGCATACCTGCTTCAGGACCTATGTCTCCAAGACCAAGAACAGCTGAACCGTCAGTTATCACAGCTACTAGGTTCCAACGTCTTGTATAGGCATATGAAAGGTTTACATCTTTTTGAATGGCTAAACAAGGTTCTGCTACTCCAGGGGTGTAGGCAAGGGAGAGATCCTCCTTGCTTTTAGCAGGAACCTTGCTAATTACTTCTATTTTTCCCTTCCATTCTCCATGCAGTTTTAAAGATTCTTTTCTATAGTCCATTTTATTAACCTCCAATATATAAATTTATCTATATAGTTTATGGCTTAAGAACGTTATTTAAGTCATTATTCCACAAACTTAGTTTCCAAACTCTGATTATATATCTTTTACTTCATTTAATACAGCCTTAACATGCTCAACAGAGTCCATTAAAGCCGATTCTTCTTCTGAAGTCAGATTCAATTCAAGAACTTCTTGAACTCCCTCGGAATTTATTATGGATGGAAGACTAATGGCAACGTCATTAATTCCATATGGACCATCTATTACACTTCCGATGGTTCTTATAGTGTTCTGGCTTTTAAGAAGTGTTTCGATGATTGTTTCTACTGTAACTGCTATTGCATAGTAGGTTGCACCCTTGTTTTTAATAATGGTAGCACCGGCTTTTTTAACTTCTTCAGCAATTATTGCTTTATCCGCTTCAACAAATTTACTTTCGGGGGATTCGCAAT
Organism: Clostridium sp.; assembly: GCA_012523755.1. GTDB lineage: Bacteria > Bacillota > Clostridia > Acetivibrionales > Acetivibrionaceae > Hungateiclostridium. Next base: position 6,177 of record JAAYTO010000102.1, read on the forward strand.
ACTCATTGATGCCTTTACCGGCTATATGGGTAGCACTCCATAAAGGAAGCTGTGTTTCACCGTGTTCTCCTATAATATAACCATGAACGTTTTTAACATCTACGTTTAGTTTTTCACTTAACAGATAACGAAATCTGATGCTGTCAAGTACGGTACCGGTTCCTATAACTTTCCCATTTGGAAGGCCTGTCCACTTTTGAACCATATATGTAAGTATATCAACGGGATTTGAAACTACAAGGATTACTCCATGATTGTAGTACTTTACTATTTCAGAGGTTATGCTTTTGGCTATTGAAACATTCTTTTTAGCCAGATCTAAGCGGGTTTCTCCCGGTTTTCTGTTTACACCTGCTGTTATTATAATAACGTCGCAGTCTTTTAAGTCAAAATAATCACCGGCGTAGACCGACATTTGCCCCATGAACGAAAGTCCGTGGTTAATATCCATGGCCTCGCCTATGGCTTTTTTTTTATCAACATCAATTAAAACTATTTCATTTACAGTTTGCTGTAAAGTCATTGCAAAAGCTATGGAAGCCCCTACAAAACCAGAACCTATTATTGCAACTTTAGATTTACTTTTTAACATTTTTTACATTCATTCCTTTCTAAAACTTAAAAAAGCAATTATATAAATTTAATACTTTTGAAATCTAATTTAGTTTATAAAAATTTTGCTATTAAGCTTACTAAAAAGCTCACAGCTACTCAACCGGCAAATTGTGCACATTGATAATATTTTAACATCAATATATACATTCCTCCAAAAGCTAAAAAACGACAGGTATCGCTGTTTTACGAGAAATATGAAGATTATTTAAATATTATTGCTATTTGCTCTGTGTGAAACAATATTTCTAAGTATTTCTTAGTAAATACATGAGATTTTTTGCTGCCTGAAAAAATGCATTGATTTTTACAAAACTTAAGTTTCTGATATTTTTCTTCACCTCTATTCATTATATTGATATAAATATACCGAGCCGTATATAGTTTTTTTCTTCAAATACCCCATGGATGATGTTCTACATAGTATTGTGGAAGGTCCTTGAAATGACCTCTAGTTGCTGTTCACGAGTAAGCCTTATAAAGTTAACTGCGTAGCCGGAAACTCTTATGGTAAGCTGTGGGTAAGCATCGGGGTTATCCATGGCCTTTTTTAATATTTCTTTTTCAAGTACGTTAATGTTAATGTGGTGTCCGCCTTGGACGAAATAACCGTCCAACAGGGCTGCAAGATTACTAAGCCTTGAATCGATGTCTTTGCCTAGGGAGCCGGGAACCAGGGATAAGGTTAGGGAAATTCCATCCTTGCAGTATTTATAAGGAATCTTTGAAACCGAATTTAATACAGCCAGAACTCCTTTTTTATCTCTTCCATGCATGGGGTTGCATCCGGGGGCAAAGGGTTCTCCGATTTTTCTGCCGTCGGGAGTTGAGCCTGTTTTTTTGCCGTATACCACATTTGAGGTTATGGTCAAAATTGAGAGGGTATGGGTGGCATTCCTATAGGTATTGCATTGTTTTAATTCGTTGTAAAAGTCCTTAACAATTTCAACGGCAATGCTGTCAACCCTGTCGTCGGCATTACCAAATTGGGGGTATTTACCCTCGATTTCAAAGTCGTTTATAAGGCCTCTTTGATCCCTTATTGCCTTGACTCGAGCGTGTTTGATGGCACTTAACGAATCGGCGAGGACTGAAAGACCAGCGATGCCAAAAGCCATGTTTCTTTTGACATTGGTATCGTGAAGAGCCATCATAAGCCTTTCATAAGCATATTTATCATGCATGTAGTGTATGACATTCATTGTTTTTACATAAAGCCTTGCAAGCCATTTTTGAAGGTTTTTAAATAGAAGCATCACTTTGTCGTAGTCAAGATATTCATCTTTGTAGGGCTCAAATTCTGGGGCAACCTGGGCACCGGTTATTTCATCCTTCCCACCGTTTAATGCCAAAAGTAAAAGCTTTGGAAGATTGCATCTTGCCCCAAAAAACTGCATTTCTTTTCCAGTACGCATAGCGGAAACACAGCAAGATATGCTGTAGTCATCGCTAAACATCGGCATCATAAGGTCATCGTTTTCATATTGTATGGCACTTGTAGCCATGGATACCTTGGCACAAAACCTTTTAAAGGGCAGAGGGAGTCTTGCGGACCATAATATTGTAATATTTGGTTCCGGAGCCGCACCAAGGTTAAAAAGGGCTTGGAGAAAACGGAAGGAGGTTTTCGTCACCATATGCCTGCCGTCTTCGCACATTCCTGCGATGGACTCGGTTATCCAGACGGGGTCCCCGGCAAAAAGTTCGTTGTAATCAGGAGTCCTAAGGTGTCTTATGAGCCTTAGCTTTATCACAAACTGGTCAATCAATTCCTGGGCATCGGACTCAGTAATTTTGCCTTCTTGAAAGTCCCTTTCTATATATATGTCAAAGAAGGTACTAACCCTTCCAAGGGAGTTGGCTGCACCATTGTTTTCCTTCATTGCCCCCAAAAACGCAAAATATGTCCACTGTATGGCTTCAAAGGAGTCTTCGGCGGGTCGTGTGATATCGTATCCATAGTTTTTAGCCATTGAAACCAGTTCCTGCAGTGCATTTATTTGTTCAAATACTTCTTGACGCAGGCGTATGGTTTCTTCGGACATATCCCTATCCTCCAGCTGGGTCAAATCCTCTTTTTTACCTTCAATGAGCCGGTTGACACCGTAAAGAGCGACACGCCTATAGTCCCCGATAATTCTGCCCCGTCCGTAGGCATCGGGAAGACCGGTTACAACTCCGCATTTCCTTGCCCTTCTCATTTCTGGGGTATAACAGCTGTAGACACCGTCATTGTGTGTTCGACAAAATTTTGTAAAAACTTTGTCGATTTCGGATGATATACTGCGGTTATACCGCTCACAAGCCTGCTTGGCCATTCTTATGCCGCCAAAGGGGTTGACTGCCCTTTTTAAGGGACTGTCGGTTTGCAATCCCTTTATTACTTCGCAATCCTTATCAATATAACCCGGCGGATAAGCTGTAATTCCGGAAACGGTGTTTGTATCAATGTCCAATACCCCGGACTTTAAATACTCTTCTCTTAAAAGTTCTTTGCACTTGTCCCATAGCTTTTTTGTTCTGATACTCGGCTGAACCAGAAAGTCTTCGCTGCCGTCGTAGGGCGTATAATTTTTTACAATGAAAGCCCGCACATCTATATATTTTTGCCATGCTCCGGGCTTGAAATTTCTCCATGCATTTTCAAACATTTTTATTCCCCCTTAAAGCTTGAAAGCTTTAAATTCAATACAAGGCTAATTAAAGTTTTCATAGATATAAAAAACCGCCTGAGTATTATTTTTACCCAGGCGGTCGGCTATCTATTAAATCATACTCCCTGTGGTAATCTCCACTTCCGCCAGTTGTATGATTTCTCTTGTTTTTAGATTATAGGCAAATTATTTTTTTGCCGATACCTTTTTAAGCTTAGCAAACCTTGGAAGACCATCTTCAAGGGGTGGCTTTGACTCACCTTGAATAAGGGGCAATGCATAGTCTATAAATCCTTGTTTTATGCCATTGCCTTCTTCGTTTATCCACTCTCTTGGAACCTTCTTTTCAGTGTTTGCAACGTCTGTCAGGTTTATAAGTTTGATATTGCATTTGTATTCTTTACCTTCTGCTCTTTCAAAGGCAACCATGTAGTCGGTTTTTCCTTCAACTGCTAATTTTACAGCTGTTTGACCTGCAAGGTAGGCTTCATTGACATCGGTTAAGGAACCTACATGAGCAGCACATCTTTGAAGAAGACTGAACTCTATACCGCGAACCTTCGCTCCGGTTTTTTCCTTAACGATGTTTGCCAAAGTTGCAGCAAGACCGCCCAACTGGGCATGACCAAAGGAATCCTTTGTTTTGGCCATGTCGGAACCATACTCGGAAATATATTTTCCGTCCTTGTCTTTTATACCTTCCGAAACAGCAATAATAACCTTGCCGTTTTCCTTGTAAATCTTCATTGTGTCTTCGAGGAATTTATCCATATCAAAGGGTATTTCAGGTAGATAGATAAGATCCGGACCATTTCCTTTATAAGCAGCCAAGGCTGAAGCTGCTGTCAGCCAGCCAGCGTTTCTTCCCATTATTTCAAGAATGGTTATCATTCCAGTGTCATAAACCCTTGCATCATGATAAACCTCCATGGTAGATGTAGCGATATATTTTGCTGCACTACCATAGCCCGGACAGTGGTCTGTTCCCCAGAGGTCGTTGTCAATTGTCTTGGGAACACCCATAACCCGGCATTCATACCCAACCTTCTGCATATATTTGCTGACTTTGTTGCAGGTATCCATTGAGTCGTTTCCGCCATTATAGAAGAAATATCTGATATTATACTTTTTGAATACTTCCAGAAGTCTCTTGTAATCAGTTTCATCTTCTTCGGCATCTTTGAGCTTGTATCTTACAGAACCCAATGCAGAAGAGGGAGTAGTTTTTAATAAATCCAATTCGTAGGGATCTTCTTTGCTCATATCATAAAAGTTTTCTTCAAGAATACCCTTAATTCCATGGGCTGCTCCATAAACAGCCGTAATACAATCCTGCTTTAATGCTTCTTGAATAACACCTGCTGCACTAGAGTTAATAACGGATGTCGGACCACCTGATTGCCCGAATATGCATGCACCTTCTAAACGGCTCATAGTAAAACCTCCTTATAAATATGTAAAATATATGTGTTCAATTTTGAAATTTGTCTAAACACAACTAAATAAAAATATAACATAATTATATTTTAAATGCAATTGTGCAGGAACTAAAAATATTTATTAATTTTTATTTTAACCTTGATTTTCAATATGAATCTGATAAAATGATTATGATAAAAACTTAACAAGTGTGGTTATAATAACTAAAACAAGCGTGGTTATAATAACTAAAATTAATATAAGGAGTTGAAAATATGCCATTAGTTACAAGTACCGAAATGTTTAAGAAAGCCTACGAGGGTAAATATGCTATTGGTGCATTTAATGTTAACAACATGGAGATAGTACAGGGTATTACAGAAGCTGCAAAGGAAGTTAATGCTCCATTGATTCTTCAGGTTTCAGCAGGTGCAAGAAAGTATGCAAACCATACATACCTTATGAAGCTTATAGAAGCTGCAATAGCAGAAACCGGACTTCCAATCTGTGTACATCTTGACCATGGTGATTCTTTTGAACTTTGTAAATCATGTATTGACGGTGGATTTACATCCGTTATGATTGACGGTTCTCATCTTCCTTTTGAAGAAAATATAAAGCTTACAAAGCAAGTTGTTGATTACGCCCATGATAAAGGTGTTGTTGTTGAGGGAGAGCTTGGCAGACTTGCAGGCATTGAGGATGCAGTTAATGTTTCCGAGGAGGATGCGGCATTTACCGATCCTGACGAGGTACAGGAGTTTGTGCAAAGGACCGGCGTTGATTCCCTTGCTATAGCTATTGGTACAAGTCACGGTGCATTCAAATTTAAAGGCGAACCAAAACTGAGATTTGATATTTTGGAAGAGATTCAAAAAAGACTTCCTGGTTTCCCGATAGTTCTTCATGGAGCATCGTCTGTTATACCGGAATATGTTGAAATGATTAACAATAACGGTGGAAACATGCCCGGAGCAAAGGGAGTTCCTGAAGATATGCTTAGAAAAGCTGCTTCCATGGCTGTTTGTAAAATAAACATAGACTCAGACTTAAGACTTGCCATGACAGGAACGGTTAGGAAATATTTTGCAGAAAATCCTTCACACTTTGATCCAAGACAGTATTTAGGACCAGCAAGGGCAGCAATTAAGGAACTAGTTAAGCATAAGATAATAAACGTTTTAGGTTGCGATGGAAAAGCTTAAGATGTAGTTAAAATATTTTTGTGGAGGTCAGTTAATTGGCCTTCACTTTTTGTTAGTGGGATTATTCTCTTTATTGTGTTTTCAAGAAGTGAATTGAACCCGATGTGGTTGAAGGTATACAGCTGTTGTTAAATATTTATTAACGTAAAGAAGGGTAGTAGGTAATATGGATAACTTGCAATCTACCGGAAATAAAAAGCAGGAAATAATAAAAGAGATAATCAGCTGGGCACTGTATATATTAGGTGCGGTCTTGGTTGCACTATTTTTAACAAGGTTCGTTATTGTTAATGCCTATGTTCCCACTGGATCAATGGAGTCCACAATTATGCCTAAAGACAGGCTCATTGCAAGCAGGATACATTATCTTATCGGAGACCCCAAAAGAGGGGATATTGTTGTATTCAGATTCCCGGATGATGAAGAAGTGCTTTATGTAAAAAGAGTTATTGGACTTCCAGGGGAGACTGTAGAGATTAAGGATGGTACAGTATATATTGACGGAAAACTTCTTGAAGAACCCTACCTTAAGGAAAAGCCGATAGGGGATCATGGTTCGTATAAGGTTCCGGAGGGCAACTACTTTATGATGGGCGACAACAGAAACTACTCTAAGGATTCGAGAGTGTGGGATAATAAATACGTAAAAAAAGAAAAAATTCTGGGTAAGGCTCTTTTTCGTTACTATCCAAGTATTAAAGCTCTATGGTAGAATAATTCCTTTATTATTCTGGTATCATTAATATTTATTCTATGGCTTTTTCGTATCTACTTATTATTGTGTCCATAACGTAGCCCCATTCCTCGTCAACGGTACATTTTTGAGGACGGCTTTCAAACCATTTGATTGTCTCTTTGATACCTTCAGAAAAGGATACTGTGGCATTAAAACCGGGTACAAAACGCTTTATTTTAGTATTGTCAAATACCATGCTTACTGCTTTATCTCCTAAAAGACTTCCCGTTGCTTCTGGCGAAAACCGGGCAATGAAGTCGGAAGGTATGTGTATAATTTCAGGTTCAACACCGGCTGCGTTTCCAATTGCCCTGTAAATCTGATTCCAGTTTAAAACTTCATCGGATGTGATGTGAAAAGCGTGACCGATGGATTGATTGTTATATAGAAGACCGATAAGCCCTCTGGCAAAGTCTGTATTGTGTGTCATTGTCCAAAGGGATGTGCCGTCGCCGTGAACAATGATTTTTTTACCCTTGTGCATGCGGTCCACAATAGACCATGGATTATTCCAACTGTTCAGTGCGGCAGGTATCATTTTAAGTCCGTATGTAAAAGAAGGGCGAACAATGGTTGCCGGAAAACCGGTGTTTCTATACTCATTCATAAGAAATTCTTCACATGCAATTTTGTCCCGGGAGTATTGCCAATAAGGGTTTGCCAGAGGTGTTGACTCGGTAACAATATAATGGGACAAGGGTTTTTGGTAGACTGATGCCGAGCTTATGAATATATAATGCCGGGTTTTGTCCCTAAAAAGTTCGACATCGGTTTTTACATGCTCGGGGACGAAAGCTATCCAGTCAACGACCGCATCAAAGGTATGCCCCTTTAGAGCCTTATTGACAGATGCTTTATCCCGGATATCGGCTTTAACAAGTTTTGCACCTTCGGGTATAAATTCGGTGTTTTGTCCCCTGTTTAAAAGATATAGATCAATACCTTGTCTGACAGCTTGTTTGGAGGCTGCCTCACTAATAATACCTGTTCCGCCTATGAACAATACTTTCATTTTATCATTCCTCTCCCTTTGTTTATTTGCCGTTCATATAATTTGCATTGTTGTTCCCAAACTGAATTTTGTAACTAAATCGATCGGTATTTATAGTTGCCTTTAATATTGTATTCTAACAGGGTATCGGTTAAAATACATATATAGGGTTTACTCTGTGTTGTTAACTGTATTTTAACAGAGTCGAACTCTTTCTTCTATAGTTTGATTTAATTTTATTGTCAAAGGTGGAGCTGTTAGGAGGTTTTTATCTATGAAAGGAAAAAAGAAAATATTGATCGTTGCAATTGTAATTGTTGCTGTTATTGCTTCGGTATGCACATATTTTTATCTGTCCAAAAAGAATGATGTGCTGGATGAGTCTAAACCCTTTGGGTTTGAGGCACTTAAATTCAATGGTTCCTATGTAAGCACCGATATTATGATTGAAGAGAGAAACAATTTCTACGAGAGGTGGAAAAGGAATGCAACTGTACAGCGAATGAGCGAAGAAGAACGCAATGATATGCTCCTAGATCAAATAATTGAAAGACTGGTTCTTGAAGACTATATTTTCAATAAATCGGGGGAAAAGGCAACCGAAAGTGAAGTTGACGACTACATAAAAAGGTTTATTGAGCCAAGGTATTCGGATTCCGGAGGCCTGAAAATGTTTATGAGTTCCCGGGGCTATCTGAATGAAGAGGAAATGAAAGAGGATATAAGAAAGTATATTATAAAGCAGAAATGTATGTACACCGTGGGAAAAGGATTGGGGATAGAGCTTACCGATGTGGACGTTGATGAAAAGTATACGAAACATAAGATTCAAAATAAAAGGGTGGATATAAGGCATATATTAATATCAACGGTGGACAGGGAAAAGGATGAGACTCGTGCTTTAGCCCAGGAGGTTTATGCAAAGCTAAGTGACGGTGAGGATTTTGAAACTTTGGCAAAGCAATATTCCGATGATGAAGAAACAAAGGATAGCGGAGGGCTGGTAAAGGGACTTACGGCAGGTCGTCATGAGGAGGTTTTTGACAATGCGGTTTTCACAGCACAGCCGGGAGAGTTGCTGGAACCTATAGAGGTTTACAACGGCTATGAAATTGTTTATGTGGATAAGGAAGTGAATTACTATCGTAACCGGAATGAATATGCACAAATGCTAATGGTGGACATGTTTGTTCAATCCGATAAGTACAAAGAGTGGCTTGAAGAGTTAAAGAAAGGCTACGATATTGAAATAACGGATTTGGCTATGAAAGCTTTCAGGCTTTTTAAAGAGGAACGGTACGATGAATCGGCTAATTGTTATGAGGAGCTTTACAGGCAACAAAAAGACATCTACTATATGGAGAAGGCTACAGAGGTGTACAAGCTTGCCGAGAATTGGGAGAAGTTTCTTGAAACAAGCAAGGTATGCATGAAGAAATATCCCGACAATCTTTTATATCAGATATATCAAGCCGAGGCAATGCTAATAACCGGTGATGAAAAGGGTGCCTTGAAGCTTTTAGAGAAAACAGAAAAACGTGCAGAAGGAAATTCATATTTCATTAGTTTGATAAAAGAGTTCTATAAAAATCATGGATTTGAAGAAAAATCACAGAGAATGGATCAGAAGTTGAGTCAATAAAGTTAAAGCAAGTTCGAAACCCTAGAGAGAAATTCCTAGGGTTTTTTGAAATTTGATACTGTATTAGTGCTCCGGATAAATGATCCAAAGTTACTCAAGTTGTATGACCTATTATAGATATGTTAAAAAGATGCTGGAAAATGCGTTAAAGAAATAGTATTACATTATCATAATGATGTCTCAGCCTCGACTGTAGAGATACAGTTTCGGGGTTTTTCTTTTTGTATAAAAAAAGCTCATAGGTACATAATAACTTTTGAGGTGTATTGAATGAATACTACAAAAGTGGGAATACCTAGGGCTCTGTTTTATTATCAGTATTACCCTCTTTGGAAAACTTTTTTTGAAGAGCTGGGAGCGGAAATTGTGTTGTCGGATCGTACAACAAAAACAATAATGGATGAGGGTTCAAAAACATGCATCGACGAAGCCTGTCTTCCTATAAAGATATTCCACGGACATGTAATGAACATAAAGGATAAGGTTGACTACCTGTTTATACCTAGGTTTACAAGTGTATCAAAAAACGAATATATATGCCCGAAGTTCGGCGGATTGCCTGATATGGTAAGGCATACTATAAAGGATTTGCCTCCTATAATTGATACCGAGGTCAATCTTAGAAAATCCGGGAAGAATGCACTTAAGGCTGTATATGAAGTGGGCAGCTTTTTTTCAAAGGATCAATACAAGATTAAGAGGGCTTACAAAAGGGCTTTAGAAAGCTATAGAGAGTTTCGCGAAAAGATAAAAAAAGGTGTGCTTCCCTGTGATATATTGGACAAAAAACTGAGGACAGTAAAAAAATATGATGGACGAAATCTTAATATTGCGGTGGTTGGTCATGGATACAACCTTTATGACAGGTATGCCAATATGAATATGCTGGATAAGCTTATCGACAAGGGTGCTGAAATAATTACCGTTGATATGGTGGATGGCGAAATCATAGAAAAACATGTTCAGGTGCTCCCCAAAAGGTTGTTCTGGAACTTTGGAAGAAAGGCTGTGGGCAGTTCGCTGTATTTTCTGGACAGGGAAGATATTGACGGAATAATATATCTGATGGCTTTTGGATGCGGGGTAGACTCTTTTATAAGTGATCTCATTGAAAGAAAAATAAGAAGGAATAAAGACATTCCTTTTATTATTCTTACCCTAGATGAACACACAGGGGAAGCCGGCATGGATACCAGACTTGAGGCGTTTATTGATATGATTAGATGGAGGTATAGAAATGAAGATAACGTTTCCGCATATGGGTAATACATACATTGTGGCCAAAGCACTCCTTGATGATGTTGGTGTGGATTATATTATTCCTCCCTATAACAATAAGCGGGCACTGGAAATCGGTACCAAGTATGCACCGGAAATGGTGTGCTTGCCACTGAAGATTAATCTTGGAAATTATATTGAAGCCTATGAAAAAGGGGCGGATACAATTTTGATAACAGGGGGAAGAGGTCCTTGCAGATTTGGGTATTACTGCGAGATGAGCAGAGAAATTTTGCGTGATAATGGATTTAATATGGATGTTATTACCTTGGAGGTTTCCCAAGAGGGATTTAACGAACTTCTAAGAAGAATCCGAAGAATTACAGGGGAGATTAATGTTAAAAAAATCCTGAAGGTCATAAAGAACACCACCCTTGTGTCAAAAAGGGTGGATGAATTGGAAAGACTAACCTATAAACTTCGGCCCCGGGAGATCAAAAAAGGAAGTACTGACAAAATTTATAAGGAATTTCAGAGAAAGGTTAAAGAAGTAAGAGGCTCTTCGCAGATTCTTAAACTTATAAATAATACGAAAAGCCGATTGATAAGGCTGGAAATCGATAGAGAATTTAAGCCTTTAAAGATTGGAATTGTTGGGGAAATATATACGACAATAGACCCCTTTACCAATTTTCATATTGAGTCAATCCTGGGGAATATGGGAGTGGAAGTAGACAGGTCTAATACGGTCAGTGGTTGGATAATTGAGCATATGCTAAAGGCAATTGTTCCCTTTAAAAAGGATATAAGGTATAAGGAAGCTGCAAAGCCTTATCTTGGAGCTATGATAGGGGGACATGCCCAGGAGACCATAGGTAATACGGTGCTATATGCCAAAGACGGGTATGACGGTGTAGTGCAGATTTATCCCCTGACGTGTATGCCGGAAATTGTTGCAGAAAGCATACTTCCTGCCATAGAAAGAGATTATAACATACCTGTCCTTACATTGATCATTGATGAAATGACGGGGGAAGCAGGTTATTTGACTAGAATAGAGGCGTTTGTAGATTTACTCAATAGAAGAAGGGAGAGAGTAGAAATTGGGCAGAACTTCGCTTTATCTGGGAATTGACGTGGGTTCGGTCAGCACAAATCTTGTGGTTATTAATGAAAACGATGAGGTGGTGGACAAGCTTTATTTAAGAACTAGCGGTCAACCGATCAATGCACTGGTAAAGGGTATGAAGACATTATCTGAACGTATTGGAAGGAACGTTGTTATAAAAGGTGTTGGCACAACCGGAAGCGGAAGACAGCTTGCTGGTGTGATTGTGGGTGCCGATATAGTTAAAAATGAAATCACAACCCATGCTATTGCAGCACAAAAGCTGGTTCCCGGTGTAAGAACAATACTGGAAATAGGCGGCCAGGATTCTAAGATTATAATTCTTAAAAACGGTATAGTGTATGATTTTGCAATGAATACTGTCTGTGCAGCGGGCACGGGCTCTTTTTTGGATAGACAGGCAGCAAGGCTTGAGATATCAATAGAAGAATTCGGTTCTTATGCCTTAAGGTCTAAGGCTTCTGTCAGAATTGCTGGAAGGTGTGCGGTGTTTGCCGAATCGGATATGATACACAAACAGCAGACCGGGCACAGTGTTGAAGACATAATAAACGGTCTTTGTGAAGCTCTTGTGAGAAACTATTTAAACAATCTGGCTAAGGGAAAGGAAATCGAAGACCCCATAGTGTTCCAGGGTGGTGTTGCTGCCAATGTCGGTATTGTAGCGGCTTTTGAAAAAGCAATCGGCAAAAAAATATCGATACCCAAATACTATGATGTAATGGGTGCCTATGGGGCGGCACTGATAGCAAGGGACGAAGTGGCAAGAAACGGACGGACCACAAACTTCTATGGGTTTGAAATATCTCAGAAGGACTTTAAGGCCAGGAGTATTGAGTGTAATGGCTGTTCAAATATGTGCGAGGTTATAGAAATAACATCGGATAATGAGGTTTTAGCACGTTGGGGTGATCGGTGCGGAAAATGGTCGGCACTAAAAAACGAAGACCAGAGCGTAAGTTGATAATGGAAGGGTTATGTTTTATTATTAAAAGAAGTATAAGTTTTTTAAGTATTTGAGGTTTTGATAAAATTAGAATTTATTGCAGAAGGCAGCATAATGTTTGAGGGGGACTTTTATGAAGGATTATTTTGTAGATCTTCACGTTCATATAGGGAGATCCTCTAAAGGAAAGGAGATAAAGAGGGCTACAGCAAGAAACCTTACCTTTGAAAATATTGCCTTTGAGTCGTACACAAGGAAAGGTATAGATGTCATTGGGGTTGTTGACTGTATTTCTCCTTTTGTTATTGAGGATATAGAGAGCCTCATTGAAAAAGGTGAGTTGACGGAGAAGAAGGGCGGGGGAATGGAATACCGTAAAGGACAGGTGTTAATACTGGGAGCAGAGCTTCAGACCCATGAAAAAAGGGGCTGTAGTGCTCACTCCCTGTGTTTTTTTCCTTCATTAAGCTCGATTAAGGGCTTTGCAAAAGACATAGCAAACCACATAAAAAACATCTACAATTGTTCCTCTATGTGCAGGTTAACAGGTCAGCAGTTGTTTGATATGGTGGACTATTACGGAGGTACATATATACCGGCTCATGTATTCACTCCCCATAAGAGCTTCTATGGAAATTGTTGTGACAGTTTGTTTGAAATATTTAACGAAAAGTCCTTGGAGAAAATTCCAGCAATTGAACTGGGCTTAAGTTCCGATTCCATGATGGCAAGTCAGCTGAGTGAGCTTGACGGCAAGGCGTTTTTGAGTAATTCCGATGCTCATTCGTTAATAAAGATGGGAAGAGAGTACAACATATTTCAGATGGAAGAACCGAGTTATGAGGAAATACTCAAAGCATTTAAGGAAATTGATGGCAGAAGGATTAAGGCTAATTACGGTCTGGATCCGAAGCTTGGAAAATACCACAGAAGCTATTGCTTGGTATGCGACGGTGTAATTGAGGGAGAAGCACCGATTTTAAAATGCCCGGTCTCGGATAAGCATCGTGTGGTGGTGGGTGTAAAGGACAGACTTATGTTAATAAAGGACAGAGACAATCCCCAAATGAGTAGACGGCCACCTTACCGCTATCAGGTTCCTTTAGAGTTTTTACCTAAAGTGGGGCCGAAGACCATAGACAAATTGATTAACCATTTCGGAAGCGAAATGAAGGTACTGCATCAGGCTGCCTTTGAGGAATTGGTCAATGTAGGAAAAGAGGATGTGGCAAGAAACATAGTTCTTTCAAGGGAAGGAAAGCTTTCTATTGAAGCGGGGGGCGGAGGGGTATACGGAAGAGTTGAAGCATAACTGGACACAAAAAGCAGGAAAACAAGTAAAATATGTTTTCCCGCTTTTTGATTAGAAGGCGTTGAATGAAATAAATGCCTTAAACAAGGTTTTTTATATATTTTATTGAACTACCCAACGTATTAGTCCAAGGTTAAACGGATTAATCATATCGGGGTGGTAAGGAATGACCCTAAAGGTATAACCATATTCTCCACCTTCAAACAATGTTATGTTTGCGGTGTAAGTGTAGGTTCCGTCAGGATTTTTTTCCTTTAGATCCATATCAATAATTTGTCCATTTTCAATAGCGTTATTATTTCCAATACTGCCGTAATAAACCTGTACCTTAACGCTTGAAGGTTCGAGACCACCCAAGCTTACGTATGCATTAATTGGAATTGTCTCTCCGGATATAAAGCTTCTTTCCCTCAAATGGTTTGCAGTTTTATCGGCAATTATTTGTACTTGTGGCCATAACTGCTCAACACGCTGTTTCCAATCGGAAAGATTAATAGCAAATTGATAGTTGCTGGACATTATCTTATCATGCCTGTTTATTGAGGTAATGTAATACTTGTTTGTATAGTCCTGAACCATCCTGTGGGTACTGTATCTGTGTGTATTGGATTTTATTGATTCTTTCATTACAGCAACCCATTTTTCGGGAATACCTTTCTCATTCCTTTCAAAGAAAGCAGGGATAATATGTTTCTCCAGTGTGTTATAAATGGATTCACTGTCGGCATTATCCTGGTGATACTCATTGTCATAGAAGGTATCATCTCCTATAACCCAACCGTTTTTGCCATCGTAGCCTTCGCACCACCATCCGTCCAGGACACTGAAATTGATAATACCGTTGATGCATACTTTCTGTCCGCTGGTTCCACTGGCTTCAAGAGGTCTTCTTGGGTTGTTGAGCCAGATATCCACTCCCTGAACCATGTTGCGGGCAAGAGTCATATTGTAGTTCTCCACAAGAATAACCTTTCCGTTAAAACCTTCCTGCTTTGCTATATCGTTAATGTGCTTGATAATTTCATGAGCAGGACCATCAGCAGGGTGAGCCTTTCCAGCAAATATTATCTGCATAGGTTTTTCAGGATCATTCAAAAGCTTTTGAATGCGGGCAAGATCTCTGAAAATTAGGTTAGCTCTTTTATATGTGGCAAATCTTCGTGCAAATCCGATGGTCAACGCATTTGAATCAAACAGAGTATCTACTTCTCTGATTCTTTCTATAGAATCGCCGTTTGCCATCCTTTGCTGCTTTAGCTTTTCCCGTATAAAAGCTATCATCTTTGTTTTAAGGACACAGTGGGTTTTCCATAACTCCTCATCGGGGATATCGTCAACCTTATCCCATGTCTCTTTTTCATAAAGGCGGTCTTCCCAGCCCGCATCAAGATATTTGTCATACAGGAGCTTGATGCTCGGAGACAACCAAGTGAGAGTATGAATACCGTTGGTAATATGTCCTATCGGTACTTCGTCCTCGGGAATACTTGGCCAAACGCTTTTGAAAATATTCCTTGATACAGCACCGTGCAGCTCGCTGACGCCATTTCTCTGCCCGGATAGTGTCAGGGCTAGAACTGTCATATTAAAGTTATGGTGTTCTCCTATTTTAAGCCCGAGATCTAAAAACTCATGCTTGCTTATGCCCAGAGAAGGCCAATAGTTGCCAAAATATCTGTCGATCATCTCTAGGGGGAACACGTCATTTCCAGCTGGTACAGGGGTATGTGTCGTAAATATGACAGAGGAAGAAACAATTTCCTTTGCCTGCTTAAAAAGTAAGCCCTTATTTTGTACCAACTTTCTTATAAGTTCAAGACCTAGAAAAGCAGAGTGTCCTTCATTCATGTGATATACCGTGGCGTTAATGCCCAAAGCATCCAACACCTTGGAACCACCTATTCCAAGGAAAATTTCCTGCTGAATTCTTGTTTCCTGGTCTCCACCATAGAGTCTTGCAGTCAATGCTCTGTCGTGGGGACTGTTTTGCTCAACATCGGTATCCATCAGGTATAATTTAACCCTTCCTATTTGAACCTGCCATACCTTTGCGTATACAACTCTTCCAGGTAATTCAACACTTATAATTATATCTTCTCCCTTTTGATTAAGGGCGGGTTTTATGGGAAGGTTTGAGGTATTAAGCGGAGTAAATATTGTTTCTTGCCATCCTTCTGCATTTATCCGCTGACTGAAATATCCTTCCTTATAAAACAAACCGATAGCAGTAAAGGGTATTCCCAGATCACTTGCTGATTTACAATGTTCTCCCGAGAGCACTCCCAAACCGCCTGAATAAATAGGAAGCACTTCATTTAATCCATACTCTGCCGAAAAGTATGCAATCATGTGGTCTTTTTTATCTGGAAAGTTCCTGCTAAACCATGTATCAGTTTCTTCCATATATTTTTCATATTTTTTAACTACATCATTATACCTTTTCATATAGTCAAAGTCATTGACCTTGGCTTCAAGTTTTTTCTGGCTGACTTCTTTAAGAAACCGTATAGGATTCTTTCCGAGTTTTTCCCATAATGCCAAGTCGATTTCTCTGTAAAGGTCAATTGCTTCAGAATTCCATGACCACCACAGATTGTATGCAATGTCTTTTAGTTTAGCTAATTCATTAGGTATTACAGCTGTTACAGTGATTTTTCCAAAAAGATACATAGGCACCCTCCATTTTATTATATGTTATATTATTATCCTTTTTTAAATAATAAATAACATAAATATTTTATTTATAGAATTAATTATGAATGAGCTACATACGTTCCGAACTACATATTTTACTTTTGAACTATACTATTAAATCTAATGTGATACCTACAAGACATCCAACATAAAAGCACTGAAACACCATGCTTCCTCAGTTTTCTTCCGTAATTTAATTCCAAAAATGACTAAAATTAATGGATAAGATTTCCTAGATTCTTAACAAATATAATATCACAATTAGTTTAATTTGTGTAGGGTTTTTTAAAATTTTTTTTACTTTTTTAAATTTGTTTACTGTACATATAGTCCAAAGCCATGTTTTTCGTCCTTTATCCTAAAAATTTTTCCCTTACAAAGTTTTTTCTTATGAAATATATAAGCTAGTAGTAAAATATCACCAGTAGAACCAGAAACATTACAAATAATTCCGATTATCATACAAAAGGCTAGGTCAGAAAACAGGATTCCTGTCGCAATAAGCAAACCGGTTAGTGCAAAAAAAGGCAGTAGCATTATTATTGCCATCTGAGATATTGTGTATAAGTTTCCTGAAACGTCCATTGTGTATATATTTAATTGGCTTATTCCAAACTTAAGCTTTGCACCAAATATTAAATAAATCATACCATGAATGGCTTCATGCATTATTACGACTACTAAAAGAGTTATTACTAATGGCAATATCTGATCACTGTAATAAAATTTTTCTATATAGGCAAGCGTTGCAGATTTTCCTTCAAGCACCAAGAGTAAAACCAATACAAGGGTCATACTAGTTAATGCTGCAAGGTTAATCAGCAGTGAATTATATTTGGTTAAGCGAAATTCTGCGATTTTTGTCAAATTTATCACCTCATTACAAAACATGTAGTCTATTTTTTACTATAATAAGAATAGATATACACATTATCACGAATTTCATGAAAAGCTATTTATTTCTATTATTAAAAATTTGTATTTGTAGAAAATAAATCTATGGTTAAACGTTTTTTAATTTATGGATTAGCTGGCTGGGCCATGGAAATTATATGGACCAGTATGCATTCCCTTATAACGGGAGACATAAAATTGCAAGGCTATACAAGTATATGGATGTTTTTTATTTATGGAGCTGCTGTTTTTCTAGAACCCATACATGATATTATCAAGCAATGGAGGTGGCATATCAGGGGAATTATCTGGGTGGTAATTATCTGGGGTATAGAATATACAAGCGGTCTAATTATGGTTAATTTAATTGGAACAGCCCCTTGGTACTATTTTGGACCTTTTGCAGTAGATAATCTTGTACGTATCGATTATGCACCTGCTTGGTTTGTTGCGGGTCTGATTTTTGAATACATTCATAAAACACTAGATGTTTATAATATTGCATAACAGCAAGAGAGGTACTTTAAAGGGAGCATATTATTTAAGTGAAGAAAAATGTGGAAGAAACATTGTGCAACTTAAGTTTCTGAAATATTTTTCTTCACATTCATTTAATGTAACCCCACTTAGATATTATGTTGAGATATAAGCAGGATATGGGTATAATATTCTATAATTAATAAATAATGAATTTTTAATTGTTTTGATTATTTGAGTTGTGGGTAAAAATGTTGTAGAGTAATAGGGATAGAAAGCTATTATCTTATATAAGGTAGAGGTTTTGGAATTTAGGTTAAAACAAGGAGGGAACGTTATGGCAGGGAAAAAGGTTATTGCTTTGACAAAGGATAATTTCGAACAGGAAGTTTTAAATTACGATGGAGTCATAATGGTTGATTTTTGGGCTCCGTGGTGTGGTCCATGCATGGCTGTAGGACCTATCATTGACGAGCTTGCCAATGAGTACGATGGTAAGGCGAAGGTTGCAAAAATTAATATCGATGATGAAGGAGAATTTGCAGCACAGTACAGAGTTATGAGTATACCCACTATAATGTTGTTTAAAAAGGGCGAAGTAGTTGAAAGGGTTGTAGGTGCCAGAACTAAAAAAGAATTTGCAGCATTGATAGATAAACATATATAAAAGTGAAGCTGACAATACCCAATAGTGCCAAATGCATATGCCTTAGGGATAATGTAGCCTAAATATAGGATTTGCTGACGATATCCAATAGGGACAAATGCATTTTGCTCGTGTGCCGAATTTTATTTCAATGCTATTATTAATATTTTTTCAAGAAAAAAGCAGGATTTTGAAAGATAAGATTGAATATATAATACAATAATGCTTTCTTTAAGCATTCGTATTTCTATTATTCAATAGGAGGAACTGTAAAATGGCAGGCGAAAAAAGGTTTGGTACTGCACTATTTGGCTTCAAACAATCGGATGTGAATTCATATATTGAGAAGATTCTAAGGGAGTTTGACGACAAGCTCAAGGAAAAGGATAATGAAATAACTGCTTTAAAGAATCAATGCAGAGAATTAAGGATTAAATATGAGGATATTGCCAGAAAATCAGAGCAAATCAGTGAAGATAGGATAAAGATTGCAGATGTCCTTATAAAGGCACAGGAAAAAGCTGAATTGATTCTAGAGGAAGCAAGGGGACAGGCGGAACAGGAAAGGAAAAAGCTTTCTGATATGACAGAACGGGAAAAAGAGAAGCTTGTTGATATTAAGCAGGAGATTAAAAATTTAAAGCAGGAAATATCAAAGACCTTAAAAAAGTACGAGATGGATCTTGATAAGGTTGTTGAGCTTAGTAATCTAAACGAAGCCGATAATGAAGTAAAGTCAGACTATCAATCCGATGATAAAGAAATAGCTGATGATATTATTGATGAAATAATCGAGGAATATGTGGGGAAAGTTGATTCATAAGATATAATGTTGATATAAGAAAATTTTTCTAGAAACGAAAAATTTTCTTTCAACTGAAGTGTTATAATAGGGAATGTGCCTTAAATTTTGCATGCTAAAATAATGGACAATGAACGTATATTAAATGTATTGGAGAACCGTATTTTCTGATATTTATTCGGAAATATGGCTTGCAAAAATACATATGATTTAGTATAATTTATATCAAATTTTATATACTATACTACAATTATTTTAGAGGCACATTACTCCTTCATCTCTTGATTAGGGGTGGAGGAGTTTTTGTATTATTCATCGTATATTTCTTGGTTATAGGAGGGGATATGATGGAAGAAATTTTGGAAATATTAGAAAACAACAATAAGCTTAGCGAAGAGCAAATAGCAGTAATGCTCAACAAGAGTGTTGAGGAAGTAAGGCAGGCTATAAAGGAGTATGAAGAAAAAAATGTTATAGTGGGTTACAACACCCTTATAAATTGGGAAAAGACTAATAAGGAATTTGTAACAGCTTTAATTGAAGTAAGGGTTACACCTCAGAGAGGGCAGGGGTTTGACAAGGTGGCAGAAAGGATATATAGATATCCGGAAGTAAAGGCATGCTATCTTATGTCTGGAGGTTTTGATCTGACCGTTATTGTTGAGGGTAAGACAATGAAAGAGGTTGCTCTTTTTGTTGCAGAAAAGCTGTCGCCTCTCGATTCTGTTTTAAGTACTTCTACCCACTTTGTCTTAAAGAAATACAAGGATAAGGGAACTATTTTTGAGGATGACCAGGAGGATGATAGGGAGGCAGTAGTACTATGAATATGTCAGACATGATTTTGCCATCGGTAAGAAATGTGCCTCCATCAGGCATAAGAAGGTTCTTTGATCTGGTAAATGAGATGAAGGATGCAATTTCTCTTAGTATAGGAGAACCTGATTTTGTAACTCCATGGAATGTCAGAGAAGCTGGTATCTATTCTTTGGAGAAGGGACGTACGCACTATTCTCCAAATGCAGGATTTTTTGAGCTTCGTGAGGAGATTTGCAGATATCAAGAGAGAAAGTACGGGTTAAAGTATAGTCCCGAGGATGAGGTTATTGTAACAGTAGGTGGGAGTGAAGGAATTGATATTGCTCTTAGGGCACTTGCCGGATCGGGGGATGAGGTTATAATTCCAGAACCGTGTTTTGTTGCCTATAAGCCCTGTACTATTTTTGCAGGAGCTACCCCTGTTGTGGTAAATTTAAGTGCAGAAAATGATTTTAGGTTAACACCTGAGCTTTTACAAAGGGCAATTACTGATAAAACAAAGGTATTGATTCTCCCATTTCCAAACAATCCAACAGGTGCGGTGATGACCGAATCGGATCTTAGGGAAATTGTTAATATCCTCAAAGATAAGGATATAATTGTTATTTCTGACGAAATCTATTCAGAATTAACTTATGAGGGGAGACATGTATCAATAGCATCTTTTCCTGAAATGAAGGATAAGACGCTTGTTATTAACGGATTTTCAAAGGCCTTTGCCATGACAGGATGGAGATTGGGTTATTGCTGTGGTCATAAGGATTTAATTTCAGCAATGTATAAGATACATCAGTACGCTATTATGTGTTCTCCGACGACTGCTCAATATGCCGGTATAGAGGCACTTAGAAACAGTGACGAGGATGTAGAGGAAATGGTAAGGGAGTACAACCGGAGAAGAAGGGTAATGGTTGATGGCTACAGGAAGGCAGGATTGGAGTGCTTTGAGCCATTAGGGGCATTTTATGTATTTCCCTGTATTAAATCAACAGGATTGAGTTCTTCCGAGTTTTCAGAAATGCTGCTAGTGGAGGAAAAGGTTGCTGTTGTTCCGGGAACGGCATTTGGAGAATGCGGAGAGGGATATGTTAGATCCTGTTATGCAAGTTCTATGGAAAATATTACTGAAGCCATGAAAAGGATTCAAAGATTTGTTAAAAAGTATAAGAAATAATAAAGGAGAGCAAAGGTGAAGAAAAATATTCTACATTTTTCTTCACCTTTGTCCATTAACAGCGAATACACAAAAATCAATGTGCTTTCTTAGGAAAAAAAAGTACTATGTATAACATAGTACTTAAGTTAAGTGTATATATAAAATTGTGCAGGATGACAAAATTAATAAAATTAGTTTTGAATTTGTGTGTTATGATACACACTTGTCTTGAATCTTTAGCTGGTGAAGCATATACCTTGCAATTAGTATATCTAATTCTTGACTTACTGCCAGTATCGCAAGCTGATCACCAGACTCAATGACATTGTAAAGTTTCTGTCTGAGATATTCAATTTTATCCAACACATCCCCCTCCAAAAAACTTTATTGATAAACTAATAAGAATATTAGTTATAAACGAATCATATTAATAAAGTTTTGTTCAAAAACTTGCCTATTTACCATTATCTATGATAGAATGTCTTTAATATTTCAAAGGAATCACTTTCGTTTATACTTTATTTTACAGCAACATTTCGTTGCTGTCAATAAAAAAATCAAAAGAATGTCAACATTTTGTTGCTTTTAATTTTAAATTGTGAGAAAATAGTGTCAAATAGTCTCGGGGTGGTATGGTAATGTCTTTTGCATCAATGCTTAAACAACTTAGGGAAGAAAACAAACTTTCGCAGAAAGATATCGCTAATTTTTTGGGCATTACTCGACAGGCTGTTGCCTCATATGAGCTCGCCAAAAGAGAACCGGATTATGATGTGTTGAAAAAGCTTGCGGATTACTTTGATGTTTCCATTGATTATTTATTGGGTAGGGCTAATTGCAGGGATATTAATGCAGTTACCATTGGAAAGAACATTGATTTGATAAGGGGAAGCCTTACCTATAAAGAATTGTCAGAGGATATCAGTACCAAGTTAGGAGCACTCATATTTCCGGATATGCTTGAATTGTATGCAAAAGGGGAAAGAATGCCCTTTGCTGGAACGATTAAAATTCTCGCAAAATATGCACAGGTACGGGATACTTTTTTTTATACGCATAATACTCCAGAGACTTACAAGAAGGAAAGGGAGTTTTACAAATTAGAGGTAAATCAGCAAAAGACCACTGAAAGATATAGTCATACATCTTCCTTACTTGATTTTATTAAAGATGATCAAATAAGGAATTGGATTTTAAACCAAGATAGCTTGCCTTACATAAAACTGGCTAAAGAGATTCAAGATGCCGGATTACCAGTTGATGTCTTTAAGCCTCTGATAGAGAGCATAAAAAACACCAATAAAGAAAGTGAAGGATAATAATACATTCTCATAAAAATGTTTTTTGGATTGTTGCATAAATTCATTACAGAAATAAAGTGTAAAAAACTGATAGACGCAGTTTAGGAAGGGTGGTTTCTTATGACCGAAGAGAAGTATCTGGTAGCAACCACTGAAAACTCCTTTCATATTGCAGTCAGAAATATACTTAACCCTTTAGGCTATATGTTTCTAGGCAGTGGAACGGATTCAATTGCATTGATGAGATTAGTAAGACGCTATAATCCTGATTTTATTGTTGTAGACCTTGGCATTCAGTGGAGAGAACTCAAACATACCCTTGAAACCATTGATGATGAAATGCTCTGCTTTTGTATTCTCATAGGCGATCATAAAGATATAGAAATATTAAACTTTTTAGAAAATACAAAGGTCATCTCTTTTTGCAGTAAGCCATTGAACCGTGACATACTTATTCAAACGGTTGATATGGCAAGCATGAACTATAGAAGGGTTTCTCAGCTGGACAAAAAACTCAAGGAAGCAACAGAAAAGTATGAAGAGAGAAAGCTAATTGATAAAGCGAAACGTATATTGATGGAGGAGGAAGGCTTAAGCGAAAATGAAGCTTATAAAGACCTGAGAAAAAGGAGTATGGATACAAGAACATCCATGAAAGATATTTCTGAATTTATCATATACAAGCATCAGTCTGGCAATGGAAAAAAGTAGGATAAATAATTTTTTATAGACAACATGTATCCTGTGATGTAAAATAAGTCATATTGGAAATCAAATTTAAAGGAGTTGATAAAGGTGTTGGAGCTTGAGCAAATTAAGCTTGAAGTAGAGGATTTTAAACACAATTTAGACGAAATGAGGGCTTCACTTTGACGTTGTCAGTATGGGCAATCAGATAGAGGAATTAGAACAAAAAGCTTCAGAGCCGGATTTTTGGAATGATGTAGAAAACTCTCAGAAGATTTTGCAAAAAATTAAAAGCATGAAAGACAAAATGGATAAATATAATAGGTTACTTTCTCAGTGGGAGGACTTAAAGACATTGTGCGAGCTAGGTCTTGAGGAAGAAGATGAGAGTTTGATATCTGAAGTGGAGGAAGACTTTAAGGTATTTAAAAAAGGTTATGAAGAACTCAAGTTGGAGACCCTTCTTACAGAACCTTATGATAAGAACAATGCAATTTTAACCTTGCATGCCGGTGCTGGTGGGACAGAGGCTCAGGATTGGGTGCAGATGCTTCTTAGAATGTATACAAGATGGGCAGAAAAAAAGGGTTTTACAATTAAAATTTTAGATTATCTTGATGGAGACGAAGCCGGTATTAAAAGTGTTACTTTCAATGTAATAGGAGAGAATGCCTATGGCTTTTTAAAGTCTGAAAAGGGGGTTCACCGTCTGGTGAGAATATCACCCTTTGATGCTTCGGGAAGAAGACACACTTCCTTTGCATCTTTGGATATTGTTCCGGAATTAAGTGATGATATCGAGATCAACATAAATCCAGATGATCTTCGTGTTGATACCTACCGCTCAAGCGGTGCGGGCGGTCAACATGTTAATAAGACAGAATCCGCTGTCAGGATTACCCACATTCCGACAGGTATAGTGGTTGCCTGTCAAAATGAGCGGTCACAATTCCAGAACAGGGAAACTGCTATGAAAATGCTTAAATCAAAGCTTCTTGAGCTAAAAGAACGGGAACAGAAGGAAAAGATAGAGGATTTGAAGGGTATTCAGATGGAGATTGCATGGGGAAGTCAGATAAGATCCTATGTTTTTTGTCCCTATACCCTTGTAAAGGATCATAGAACAAATTTTGAGGAGATAAACGTTGATTCTGTTATGGATGGAGAACTGGATCGGCTTATCAATGCATACCTTTCAAGTTCTTCAAATACGAAGAATTAATAAGTGAATGGATTTTAAAAAGCGAAGAACATTAAGTAGGTTCTTCGCTTTTTTGGTCTATTTATTCTTTATTTCTCAATATTGAAATGCTCTCTTTCCCCGTCGCATTAACAGGCTCTAAAATTTGCCTCACAATGTTTTTACCATATTCTCTTCACGTTAATGATATGCACTTCATGAACCGAACATAATCTCGCAGGTCTTTTCGTCAAACTCAACTGTCAGATTATGAACCACATCGGTTGAAGTGGATTTTGAAAACAGATGTACATTAAGCTCAAATTTATTTGTATCTTCTATCGTATATTCTACGAAGGATAAATCTGAATATGGTGAGCTGTAATAGTTTTTGAGCTTTTCTTCCACCTCGTTGGAGGAAATAAACTTGGAAATGCTTATGTTATCTGCATAAGGATCTATTTTCAGAAAAAAGTATCCGAACCTGTTGTTGTATTGGGCGGAAATACCCATATACTGAGTTTCAAGCTTTCCAGTCTGTAAAAATTTATTTAAATAGCCGCTGCCCGATAGGTGTATATCTACTTTGGTCATCAGGTAATTCTCCAGACAGGATTGAATCTCATCTTTTAGTTGTGCAGCAGTATAGTTTCTTATCAGTTGTATATAGAAGCCGCTTTTAGATGGCAACACATCAATAAAGTAGTTTTTTGTAAATACAGGGGAAGTAACAGTATTTGAGTACTTGATTGTTACTGTCATATTATCGGGAGCCGATTCAATATCATGAATAACTTTATCGTTATACATATCAAGAAGCTTGTTTTTAGCATAATTTATAGCTTCATCTTGAGCAAGGGCACTTGTGATTTCAAGATTCTTGTTATCATAGTTGAGCTTTAACCTGTATGCCCCGGCTCCACTGCAATTGCTAATGTAAAGCAGCACATCATCGTTGGTATCTAAATATCTTGCATAGGGAATGGTTGTAGATTTCCCCAGTACTAATTTAAAATAATGCTCTAAAAATGCTAATTTTCTGCCTTTTTGCTTCCCGGATTCTGCTCTTTTAAAGAATTCATTGGTCTCTTCAAGAGTAAAGGATTGTGTAATGTAATTTACTGCATAATCAAGGTTTTTGTCTAAAAGATACCCATTAGTGCTCAGATAATCGCTTATGGAAATAAACAGGGTATACACCTTGTTGTTGCGTATTATGTTGATACAATAGCCAATCTTGTGCCTGTCACTTTCGTCTAAATAATTTATCAATCTATATATGTAAACTATATTGCTTTCTATTTTTGAGCTTATGTTAAGTACTTTTGAGATTCTGCCGCTGTAAGGTGCATAGTAGTTTTTGGTGTATTTGCTAAAATCATTGGCTTTGCCGCTTGCAAACAACTCTAAAATCTCCTCGGGAGAGGCGGTAATTAAGCATTCTGATTCATTTACACAAATTTCAATAGCTCCGGAGTATTCTGGAATTTGCATGAACAACCTATCAAAATTTATGTCTTTAGATACGTCGGAAAGGTTCCAGTTTTCAGGATAGTAGAAAGAGTAACCTTCATAGTCATTCATGTATTTTCTGAAATTAATATTTAAAGGTTGCTCGATTTTTGTAGATTCCGTGAACCGGATTGATTTCACAATCTCCAAAAAGGCATTTATTATTTCCTCAGAAGGTGTTCTAAACCTGCTGTTTAGTTCAATGGTATAAAGCTTTGAACCATTAACTATATAATAGCTTAAAACATGGTATGTATCCGAACCTTCGTAGGTTTCATAATTCAAGCGGTAGAATTCCCTGCTCGAAAGTATCACATTTCCTTCCTCTTTAACGGTTATCCTTTTATTAATGGATTGCTTTAACAGGTCGGTTTTTTCTTTGATGGCCGTGTCGGGATTTTGTGTATTTTCCACCGATATGGAAAAATAATTATTATAATCCATTTTAAAGCTTGTGTAATCATTACTGTCAATGATTTGATTCTGCAAATACGGCAAAAATACAGAAGGATAACTTATACTATAATTCTGCCCGGGATTTTTATACTCGGTATATTCGAAAATAGTTTTTCCAAGGGGCGGATAAATACCGAGGTTTGCAGCACTGATGATTTTATTGTCAGCCAGTGCCTTTAAACTGTTCGAAGTATGAGGCAAGCCTTCAATTTTTAAGGCATTAATCAGCCCAAGGATTTTGTCGATATTTTCTTTTCTTAAAAATCCTTTCTTTCCGTTTATGCTGAGGGTGTATATGGACAATTTAGAATATATGGGTATAGTTATAAGAATATGTGTTTCTTCGGAAGAAGAATACCGATCGCTCTTCATAGTATTGTATATAACCAAATCGGAAGATTGACCATAAACACTTTCGTTGGTGTCAGCGAATATTTTTATATTGGATTCACTCAGTAAAGAGTCGGTTCCGCTGAACAAAAACTCGGATTTATACAAATCCTGCATGGCTCTAAAATAGCTTTTTGTATAGTTGTTGATCTGATTGAAAATTTGTTCGTCAGTAGAATCATAATCATTAAGGATCATCCTCATTCCAGCAATGGATAAGCTATCGAGCTTATCACAATTTATGGCATAAGTGAATTCTTGATTTTTGTCTGACAATACAATTAAGTCTTCACTAAAGCCGTCGAAGGAACCTGTAAGGTCAAAACTTACATAGTCAGGTATATTCAGAGAGTAGCTGTGCTTGATATTGGTGAAAGTTTTAAGGTCTTTGTTGGGCAAAAAATAAATAGAATCCGATTTTTTATCATATTTAACGATTGTATTAAACTTTTCTTCTATAAAACCTATGGGAAAATAGATGGAGCCGTTGATTTTTTCAGGAGTATTGGGGCGTTTACTTTTTAATGAAACAATGGAGTAGTCTAAGGGTGATATGTAATATGTACTGTCGGATTCACCGTCATGAATGGTAAGAGTTTTACCCATACTATCGAATATTAGTTTTAATCCAAATACTTCTGCCATTTCATCAGCATCAAAATAATACTCACCGTTTTTTGTGATCAAACTATCTTTTTGAAGAACATAGCTTTTACCGTTGTAATGCAGATTGATACTTTGATCGGCATGAGCAACGCAAGTAAAGCTCAGTGCCATCATGACCCATAGCATTATTATTAAAATATAAGTTTTTTTCATGTTTCACACTTTCCTTTTATATAAGTTGTTATAACACCTCGGTTCAAAGAAAATTTTCATGTTATAGAAAAATTTTCTTATTTCCTCTTTATAAGCAGTGTATATTATGTATATTATCAAAAGCTTCAGCCTTATACAACAAGTGTTAACTCATTGTAAAATAAGTGAAACAAACATTTAATATACTAGTAGTGGTTTATTTTTTATTGCTTCAGTGTTTTATATGTCCACTGTTGATGGGTGCAACTATCTTTTCTTCACGTTCGTTTATAAATATTATTGACAAAAACCAGTTATATAATATATACTGTATATATACGGTATATACAGTAATTACTCGCGGAAAGGAGCAAAAGATGGACATTGTTATTTCAAACTCCTCTGAGAAACCGATTTATGAGCAGATAGTTTCGCAGATAAAGGATGCTATTATTAAAGGGGTTCTTAAGGAAGCTGAAACTCTTCCATCCATAAGAAGTCTCGCCAGGGAGCTGAAAATTAGTGTAATTACGACAAAAAGGGCATATGATGAACTGCAAAAGGAAGGATTTATAGTCATTGTACCCGGTAAAGGAACCTTTGTTGCGGCACAAAACAAAGACTTGTTAAGGGAGTCAAGGATAAGAATTGTAGAGGAAAAACTGATAGAAGCGGTAAGTGCGGCAAAGTCTATAGAACTATCCTTTGATGAACTTTTGGAGATGTTAAAACTATTTTATAAGGAGGATTATTAACATGACGCCGATTCTTGAGATAAAAAACCTGAGAAAAGAGTTCAAGGATTTTTGTTTAAAGGACATAAGCCTTTCTCTTGAAAGGGGATTTATAATGGGTTTTATTGGACCAAACGGTGCCGGTAAAAGTACCACAATAAAACTTATATTGAATCTTATGAAAAGAGACAGTGGCGAGATAAATATATTCGGAAAAGACAATATAGCCTATGAAAGGGAAGTAAAAAACAGGATTGGATTCGTTTTGGACGAGAGCCATTATTATGAGGAGATTACAATACGAGAGATGAAAAGCATAATTGCTCCTTTTTATGATAAGTGGGATGAGGGAATTTTTAAAAAATATGTTAAGGAATTTGGGCTTTCGATGGATAAAAAAATAAAGGAGCTTTCAAAGGGAATGAAGATGAAATTTTCGCTGGCGGTGGCACTTTCCCATGATGCAGAGCTTTTAATCATGGATGAACCTACATCGGGTCTTGATCCGGTGGTCAGAAGCGAGCTGTTGGACATATTAAGCGATCTTATGCAGGATGAAAACAAGGGAGTGTTTTTCTCGACCCATATTACTTCGGATCTCGATAAGATTGCTGACTATATTACATTTATCAATAATGGTGAAATAGTCCTGAGTACAGCTAAGGATGACATACTGGATAACTTTGGACTGGTAAAGGGGGCAAAGGAGTTACTCCGGGGCAACGACTCAAAGGAGTTTATTGGAATACAGGAGAATCAATACGGCTTTGAAGCTCTTGTACAGAATAAAGAAGAATTCAGAAAATTGTATGGAGACAAAATTGTCATTGAAAAACCCACATTGGAGGATATTATGGTTTATTACACAAGGAGGGGTATAAATGCTTAGTCTTGTAATTAAAGATATACTAGTGCAAAAGAAAACTTTTGTTGGTGCACTTTTCTATTTGGTGTTTTTTGTTTTTGTCTTTCAGAGTCTGGAAGGGAATATGTATACGGCTGCGATTGTTGCCTTTGCTTATTTGTTGGTCATGGGAGGATTCGCTTATGACGATAAAAGCAAATCGGATATTATGCTGAACAGTCTTCCTATTAAGAGAGAAAATGTAGTAATGGCAAAGTATATATCGATATTTGCTTACATTGCTATTGGGACGATAGCCTATATCGTTATTACTTTCGGGATTTCAACATTGAATATGTATGTAAAAACGTATCCGGTTACATTAGAATTGATAGTGGGGGCGGTTTTTGCTGTCAGTTTATTGAATTCAATATCTTTCCCGTTGATATTCAAGTTAGGTTACACTAAAGCAAGGGTTTTAAACATGATATTGTTTATTTCGATTTTCTTTGGTGCTCCTTTGCTGGTCAACTTTTTTTCGAAACCGAACAGCGAATTTATTACGGCTGTCGTGAATTTTTTGAAAAATCAATCTGATGTTGCTATAGCTTCGGGTTTATTGGCTTTATCTTTTCTATTTCTTTTAATATCATACATGATTTCGGTTAAGCTATATAAAGGAAGGGATTTTTAACTGCCGATTGAAGCGGGCAAAGGGGTGCGTTAAATAAGAGTGAAGGAAATATTCTAAAGACTTAAGTTTCGTAGTCTTCACTATGTTTCTCCCTTATTTAATTCACTTTAATAATATGCACACCGAGGGAAGCGATTCTATGGGTATTAATAAAATTAGGAAATTGTGATATTATTCTATTGGTAGCGTTTCTCAAAATGAAATTGGCAAATTATGGAGGGACTTGATGCTCTAAAAATTTTACAGTTGCTATTTCACGAGTTGAAGTTTGGCAATGAGAAAAGGAGCTTTCGGGTTATATAGATCAATTAATGGGATTGGTGTGAATATGAATATAGGTATAATAGGTGCAGGAAGAGTGGGCTGTGCCTTTGGAACAGGGCTTAAAAACAGCGGATTTTTCGTCACAGGAGTATACAGCAGAAGCGATGATTCCCAGAGGTTTTTATGCAACAAGCTGGAATTAAACTATATAAACGACCTAAGGGAAACCGTTAAAAACTCTGAAGTCATTTTAATTTCGGTTCCGGACAACAGTATAAAAGATGTTGCTGAAAAAATAATTCAAAATACGGAGCCGGAATATATTAGATCAAAAGTATTTATACATCTTAGCGGTGCATTGACTTCGGAAGTGTTGGAGCTATTGCAAAAGGCCGGGGCGTTTGTTGGTTCTCTCCATCCTGTCCAGACTTTCGCGGATAGGGAGAATGGCTGGAGAAAGCTGTATAACATATATTATGGCTTTGAGGGCTGCGATAAGGCACGGGATATTGCCTTAGGAATCATTAAAGCCTTTGACGGCAAAATTATTCATATCGACAAGAAGGACAAACCGCTATATCACATGGCAGCATGCATAATCTCCAATTATACGGTGACTCTTTCCCATGTTGCCCACAAAATATTAGAGAATATAGGAATTGATGGGGAGGATGCAGCAAAGGTTTTTTTTCCCCTTATAAAAAACACGGTGGATAACATTGAAAAGTACGGAAGTGTTGATGCACTTACCGGTCCTATATCAAGAGGAGATTATAAGGTTGTTGAGGAACACATCAAGGCTCTTGACGGTTTACAATCACAAACAGGGGATATATATAAAATATTGGGGCAAAGGACAGTTGACTTGGCTCTTAAAAAAGGGACTATTTCAAAGGAAAGTGCAGAAAAGCTCAGGAGTCTTTTGTCATAATATTTCGGGTTGCCTGTGTCTATACCTGTGGATTTAATCCCGGGAATTTAAATTTTTTTTGTAAATAAGAATATAATACGATGTATATTAAATTGAAGGTGTGGGGAGAAGGTTTATGGATTCTGAATACTTAAAAAAACTGTTGGAGAAGGTTAAGGATGGGAATATAACCGTTGACGAGACCTTGCTTGAACTTAAAAAGCTTCCCTTTGAGGATTTAGGTTTTGTCAAGGTTGACCATCACAGAAATATAAGAAACGGTTACCCTGAGGTGATTTATTGTGAGGGAAAAACCGCTGAACAGATTAAAAAAATAGTGGAAAAGCTGATGGAAAGCAACAATAATATCATGGCTACCAGGGTCGATGCCAAGGTCTATGAGGCTATAAAGGAGATTACTTCCGATGTTGTTTACCATGAGGCGGCAAGGATTGTGGTGGTAAAAAAGAGGGAAATACCTGTCTCCGACAAGATTGTTGCTGTTTTGACTGCCGGTACATCGGACATTCCGGTGGCCGAAGAAGCTGCGGTTACTTGTGAGACCATGGGAAATCGCGTTGAAAGGGTATACGATGTAGGTGTAGCCGGAATTCACCGGTTGTTCTCTAAAGCGGATATTATTTTGAAGGCTAATGTGTTGGTAGTTGTGGCGGGGATGGAAGGGGCCTTGGCCAGTGTGGTCAGTGGACTGGTAGACAAACCCGTAATAGCCGTGCCCACCAGTGTCGGATACGGTGCGAATTTTGGCGGTCTTTCAGCCCTTTTGTCCATGTTGAACAGTTGTGCTGCGGGAATCGGCGTTGTGAATATTGATAACGGTTTTGGTGCCGGTTTTCTGGCGGCTATGATAAACAAACTTTAGCTTGTTTTGAATGCACAAAGTAAATTTATTTGAGGCATTTACTGTTTACGGTTTTTGACCCGTTCATTTTATAAAATATTACTAATGCAAAAAAGAGAGGATAAAATATGAAGGTACTTTATTTTGATTGCTTTTCGGGTATAAGTGGAGATATGGTTTTAGGAGCCCTTATAGATTTGGGTATTGATGTTGAAGTTTTTAAAAATGAACTGCAAAAACTCGGTTTAGACGATTTTGATATTTCTGTTGAAAAAAAGATGAAAAGTTCAATAACTGTGACTGATGTTGACGTTTTAATAAAAGAGAAGGGTCATGACCATGTTCATAACCATGGCTACGAAAAGGAACAACATCATGATCATGGCTGTGAAGACGGTCATCATGGCGGACATCATCATCACCATGCTTCCGCCCGCAACCTTGCGGATATTGAAAAAATTATCGATGACAGCAGTTTAAAGGACAGTGTGAAGCAGCTCAGCAAGAAGATTTTCAGTGAGATAGCCCGGGCAGAGGCAAAGGTTCACAATAAGCCTGTAAGTGATGTTCATTTTCATGAGGTGGGAGCTATCGATTCCATAGTGGACATTGTGGGAGCTGCAATTTGTATTGATCTTTTAAATGTGGATCGGATTTACTCATCGCCTTTACATGACGGGACTGGCTTTATCGAGTGTCAGCACGGGAAATTGCCTGTGCCGGTACCTGCAGTTATGGAGATGCTCACGGAGAGCAAAATACCCTATATAATTGAAGACGTTAATACGGAACTCATAACCCCTACGGGTATTGGAATCATAAAGACTATTGCATCCGGATTCGGCACCATGCCGCCAATGACGGTGGACAGAGTGGGGTACGGAGCAGGAAAAAGGGAGACCGGAAGGTTTAACGCACTAAGGTGTGTTCTGGGGACAACCGATGGAGAAGGCATTGAGGATAACGAAATAGCGGTCCTGGAGACCAATATTGATGATATGAATCCTGAGGTGTTGGGTTATGTAATGGATTTGCTTTTTGAAAGTGGTGCATTGGATGTGTTTTATACGCCGGTGTACATGAAGAAGAACAGACCCGGTGTTATGCTAACAGTGCTGTCAGAAAAAGAGAAAGAAAAGAAGCTTGTGGACATTATATTAAAGGAAACGTCGACACTGGGGATAAGAAAGACTTCAACCATAAGGTATGTGATGAACCGTGAAAACAGGTATGTTGACACGGAGTTTGGGAAAATAAGCGTTAAAGAAGCATATTTGGGAGGCATTAAAAAGTCTGCTCCCGAGTTTGAAGATTGCCAAAAAGCTGCCCAAGAGCATAAAGTGCCTTTATGGAAGGTCTATAATGCAGCGATAAAACAGATTTAACATAAAAAATGCGGAAGACTCTGCAACTTGCATTAAAGTGCTTCTTCCGTATTTTTTCACCCTTATAACTTACACCTGTTAACGGAATAGATGCGGAGAGAAAAACATGCTTTACAACAAATTTTCATCCTATTTAAAAAACAAATACGGGACGAAGGTATATAAGCTGCCACTGAACCTGCCTGTCACATGCCCGAACCGCGACGGTAAAATCAGTGACAAGGGCTGCATTTTTTGCGGTGAGGAAGGGGCAGGTTTTGAGAACCTTCCCAACTGCCTTGGAATAAAGGAACAGCTTAAGCTAAATTCCAAATATATTGGGGCAAACTATAATTCGGACAAGTTTATCGCATATTTTCAAAATTACACAAATACCTATCTTTCCCTTCCGGATTTTAAAAGATATATTAGTGAGGCGTTGGCAGAAAACATTGTTGCCCTTTATATATCCACCCGACCTGACTGTATAAGGGAATCGTACCTTGACTTTTTGAAGGAAATCAAAACTTCAAAAGGAGTGGATATTGTAATAGAGTTGGGATTGCAGACCGTCAATTACCACACTCTGAGGCTTTTAAACCGGGGACACCTTTTGGCGGAGTTTATTGACGCAGTTTTGGCGGTAAAGTCCTATGGGTTGGAATCCTGTGCCCATTACATACTGGACTTGCCGATGGATTCTTTAGAGGATGTGATTGAAGGTGCAAGAATACTGTCGGCTTTGGGTGTAAACCAGGTAAAGTGCCATTCTCTTTATATTCTAAAGGGCACGACATTGGGAGAGATGTACGAACGGGAAGAAATTCAGCCCTTAAGTTTAGAGGAATACATAGATAGGGCAGTGTCTTTTCTCGAATATCTTAACCCTTCTATTGTGGTACAAAGGCTTATGGGCCGTGCACCGAAAGAAAGAACCCTCTTTTGCAACTGGGGAATGAGTTGGTGGAAAATACATGACCTTATTGAAAAGAAAATGACTGAGGAAGGCAGTTATCAGGGAAAGAGATTTGACTACTTGAACGGTAGTGCCCTTACATAGCAATACAATCATTTAAATGATTTATATAAATTGCATTATTGCTTTCTGGCTATAATGAATAAAGGTAATTAAAGATGATGAAAGGTGAAGATAAATATGGAAGAAACATTGTGGAGCAAGTCGTAGAGCCTGTTAATACGACGAGGAAAGGGAGAGCATTGTTTGAACGAAGTGAGTTTTGCTCGACCCCGAGGAGTATTTACAGGCGGCTAGACTTGCGGAACTCAAGTTTCTGGAATATTTACTTCACCTTGGCATATACTCTCATCCGACTGCGTTTTTCGGCCAATATACCTCTTATCTGGTAGCATATCCCTTAGTCTTCATTATTCCAAACGATACCCCTTATTCTTTGCTTTTCAAGTATTCATCAATTGCCTTTGCGGCATTTTTGCCCGCACCCATTGCCAGAATAACTGTTGCCGCCCCCGTTACCACATCTCCACCGGCATAAACCCCTTCTATGCTGGTGGCACCGGTTTTTTCATCGGCTATTATACCGCCCCATTTCTGAGTATCTAATCCGGGAGAGGTGGAGGTGAGCAATGGGTTTGGACTTTGACCTATGGCAATAATTGCCGTTTCCACTTCAATGATATGTTCGGAGCCTGTCTTTGCCACTGGTCTTCTTCTTCCCGATGCATCCGGCTCACCCAACTCCATTTCAACACATTCCAAGCCCTTTACCCAGCCGTCCTCCGTGCCGAGAATTTTTGTCGGGTTTGTAAGGAGCTTGAACACGATGCCCTCTTCCTTTGCGTGATGAACCTCTTCAAGTCTTGCGGGCATTTCAGCTTCAGAGCGGCGGTACACTATATATACGTTTTGTGCCCCAAGCCTTTTGGCACATCTTGCCGCATCCATTGCAACATTTCCGCCGCCAACCACCGCAACGTTTTTCCCAACCCTTATAGGCGTATCATATTCAGGGAACTTATATGCCTTCATGAGGTTTATTCTTGTGAGGAACTCATTGGCAGAGTAAACTCCATTGAGGTTTTCCCCGGGAATATTCATAAATTTGGGCAGACCTGCACCAGAGCCTATAAATATGGCCTCATAACCCTCTTCCTTGAGTTCTTCTAAAGAATAAACCTTTCCTATAACCATATTGGTTTTAATTTCCACACCCAGTTCTTTAATAGTGTCTATTTCTTTTTGTACCAGTTCTTTTGGCAGCCTGAACTCCGGAATTCCGTACATTAATACGCCTCCGGGCACATGGAATGCTTCAAAAACAGTGACGTCATAACCCATTTTTGCCAAATCACCGGCACATGTCAGCCCAGCAGGACCGGAACCGATTATTGCAACTTTTTTTCTATTCTTATCAGGCTTTTCAACAGAAGCTTTTACGTTTTTCATATACCAGTCGGCTACAAACCTTTCGAGCCTACCTATAGCTACCGGTTCTCCTTTAATACCCCGTACACAATAATACTCACACTGGGTCTCCTGGGGACAGACCCTTCCGCATATGGCAGGAAGGCTGTTAGTTTCTTTAATTTTATGGTATGCCTCTTCAAATTTACCCTGAGCCACCAGACCAATAAACTCAGGAATTTTTACATTGACCGGACACCCCCCTACGCAAGGTTTGTTTTTGCAGTCTAAACACCTTTGTGCTTCCTCAATGGCCATCTGCTCGGTGTAACCCGTAGCCACCTCTGAAAAGTTTTTGTTTCTGACATCCGGTGCCTGTTCGGGCATCGAAACCTTTTTCAAAGACATATTAGGCATGCCTATCCACCCCCAATTTGCAGGCATGTTTTTCGGAAGATTTGTCTTCTTCTTTTTTATAAATATTTTGTCTTCTTATTGCTTCATCAAAATCCACTAAATGCCCGTCAAAATCAGGACCGTCTACACATGCGAACTTTGTTTCTCCGCCTACTGTTACTCTACATCCTCCACACATACCTGTGCCGTCAATCATAACAGGATTCATGCTTACAATGGTTTTTATTCCGTATTGCTTTGTGAGGCTGCTTACAAACTTCATCATTACCAAAGGACCAATTGCTATTACTAGGTCATACTTGTTGCCTTCTTCTATCAATTCTTTAAGAACATCGGTAACAAAGCCTTTTTTTCCATTGGATCCATCGTCTGTGGTAATGTAAAGCTTGCTGCTTGCAGCTTCCATTTTATCTTCCAGTATAATGAGGTCTTTATTTCTAAAACCTATAATTGAATGAACTTCGACACCCATCAATTTTAATTTTTGGGCTTGGGGGTAAGCTATTGCTGTTCCAAGCCCTCCTCCAATTACTGCTGCTTTTTTGATGTTCTCAAAATGAGATGCTTTTCCTAAAGGACCGACAAAATCAAGTATAAAGTCTCCTTCGTTAAGTGCACCCAAGGCCATGGTGGTTTTTCCTACCTCTTGAAATATGATGGTGACGGTGCCTTTGGTACGATCATAATCTGCTATGGTCAAGGGGATTCTTTCTCCGTTTTCATTTACCCGAAGAATAATAAACTGCCCCGGTTCTGCCTTTTTAGCTATATGTGGGGCGTCTATCTCCATCAGCTTAACCTGAGGATTAAGAACCTCCTTTTTTACTATTTTGAACATTAGTGCGACTCCTTTCAAAATAAAAAATGTGTGTTATTTATTAAGACTAATTTTAAATATAATATGTCTTTAAGTCAATCAAAGTCATGAGAAAAAAATGTTTTTATGAATAAGTACGTTTATAATATTTTAAAAAATTTTTTTGCATTGTATGCCGATTTCCGATATAATTTTCAATATAACGAGGCGATAAATGTCTTATGCTTCTATAAGTGGCGGGTACAGATTTGCCTTTGAGGCGGTGAATAATCTTGTGCCTCGTTGAAATACCGCGGAAGTAAGAAAATTTTCCTATAATCGAAAAATTTTCTTTGAACCAGGGTGTTATAATTATGGTGTTATAATTATTATTGAACATTATTCTATATTTGAAGGGGATGTTAATTTGAATAATGAATTGGTTTTGGTTCTTGATTTTGGAGGGCAGCATAATCAGCTAATCGCAAGAAGGATAAGAGAGGCCAATGTATACTGTGAGGTTATTCCATATAATTCTTCTGCAGATAAGATAAAAAAGTTAAATCCGAAGGGAATTATTTTGGCTGGGGGATCCAGGTCGGTCTTAAACCCTAAGGCTCCTGTTTGCGACCGTGGGGTGTTTGAGCTGGGTATTCCTGTTTTGGGTATTAACTATGGTATGCATTTAATGAGTTATGTATTGGGCGGAAGTGTGGAAAACGGCGAGCAGGGAGAATACGGGAAAGTAAGCATAAATGTTGATGCCGAAAGCGAGTTGTTTGAAGGAATTAGTGTAAATACGACATGTTGGATGAGTCCTGCCTATTATGTAAAAAATCTTCCGGAAGGGTTTGTAAAAAGTGCTTATACGCTGAATTGTCCTGTAGGTGCAATGGAGAACAGAGACAAGAAGTTATATGGGGTTCAGTTCCATCCAGAAGTTGTTCATACAGCACAAGGCACGGAAATTCTAAAGAATTTCCTTTACAACATATGCGGTTGTTCCGGTGATTGGAAAGTCAGTTCCTTTGTTGAGCAATCCATTAATGCCATAAAAGAAAAGATAGGTGACAAAAAGGTTCTTTGTGCCTTGTCCGGTGGTGTGGATTCTTCTGTGGCGGCGGTCTTGATTCATAAGGCGGTAGGAAAACAACTGACATGTATTTTTGTAGACCATGGGCTTTTAAGAAAGTATGAAGCGGATCAGGTGGAAGAAGTATTTAAAAATCAGTATGATATAAATTTGATAAGGGTCAATGAGGAAGAAAGATTTTTAGGAAAGCTCAAAGGAGTTACTGACCCTGAAAGAAAAAGGAAGATAATAGGCGAGGAATTTATAAGGGTCTTTGAAGCCGAAGCCAAAAAAATCGGTGCCGTGGATTTTTTGGTACAGGGCACCATTTATCCCGATGTAATTGAAAGCGGGGTTGGCGATGCAGCAGTTATAAAGAGCCACCACAATGTAGGTGGGCTTCCGGAACATGTGGATTTTAAGGAGATAATTGAGCCCTTGAGAAACCTGTTTAAGGATGAGGTAAGAAAGGTGGGGCTGGAACTGGGCATACCCGAGGAGATAGTTATGAGACAGCCTTTCCCGGGACCGGGTCTCGCTATAAGGATTATTGGAGAGGTTACCAAAGAGAAGCTGGATATTCTGAGGGATACGGATTATATTTTCCGGGAAGAGATTAAGAATGCCGGGTTAGCAACAGAGATAAACCAATATTTTACCGTGCTTACCGGAATGAGAAGTGTAGGTGTTAAGGGCAATGAAAGGACATACGACTATACTCTTGCATTAAGGGCGGTTACCACTACCGATTTTATGACGGCGGACTGGGCTAGAATTCCCTATGATTTGCTCGAAAAAATATCAAACAGGATTGTAAATGAAGTAGGGCATATAAACAGGATTGTATACGACATAACAAGCAAGCCACCGGCAACAATCGAGTGGGAGTAGTTAAATAAAAGGAGAAAAGCCCGTAAAATAAGGGTTTGCAGGTGGTCAAAAAGACCGACTGGAACTAAATTGGGTAAAAAAGTTTTTAAGAATAATAAGTATAATAGTATCAAGTGGATTGCAAATAGAGACGCCATAGAGATCTGAGTAGGATTCTATGGTGTTTTTTGTATCAAAAGAGGTCGAAATCGACCAGTTTAAAAAATAATATTTAACCGCCTCGAAATCGACACGATTAGTAATTATATTTTAACCCCATCGAATTCGATAGGGTTAAACTTTGAGTTATAATTTCATAATATAATATTTATTTTCTAAACCTAGATTTTTTAGGATAGGACAATTTCCAATCATCAAACTCCTCATCAGAAATCTCACCATTATAGTGTTTCCTTCTCATTTCATCCCATTCTAATAAAAAATCATTAAAATCCATGTCATGGGAAATAAGCCCTCTTGTGGAATCTTCAACTAAAGGCCTTATCTTTAATATCTCTTCATAATCAAAAAGTATTTGCATAAATTCAAAATTAGAAATAGGGCTATAATCAATCAAGGCAGAAACATCACAGTCTAGGGCATCAGCAATTTTTACTAGCTGCTCTTTACTAGGAGACCTGTAGCCTAGTTCATAATTTCTTATAGCTGAGTCAGTAAGATCCGATTTTATAGCTAATTCTTTTTGTGTCAATTTTCTTAGCAATCTTAGTTTTTTTAACTTTTCACTAGAAATCATATAAAGCTCCTTTCCCTATATTAATATCTATTTTATCATAGTATATCACTAATAGCAACAGAAGTGAACTATTAAAAATTAAAGCAAATAGGATAAAATATGGCAATAAAA
>JAAYTO010000103.1 GCA_012523755.1 Clostridium sp.
ATTAAATATAAGCACTTTAAAGAAGATAACATCTAAACATTATAACTTTAGATTTACATATGAAGAGCCAGAAATATTGAAAGAACAATCAGATATTAGATTTACATTTAATAATAATATGCAACATATTAATATAGATTGCTCACAACTATTGAAGATTTCATATACAGAAGATGAAAATATAATAACAATATCTTTTGAAAAAAGTGACCAAATAGTTTTATTAAGACTCGATACACAATTAAGAAGAGTTGTAGGGGTCAACTACTCACCACTTAAACTCTAGAGAGTTTTGAAGTGGGGCTTGTAAAAGCCCTGGTTGTCTAGCCTAAGCCTTTATTGGCTACGTTATCTAACATGTAGAAACCTATGAATGATTCCCTAGTTTGTAGCACTTTCGTGGCTCTGTAAACAGTTCTGAAGGGTAGGAACAGTCAACCACAATGTGAAGGGTAGATAACATTGACGAAGGGAAACAAACTCTGATTAAGGAGGGGCGAAACATGAGTGTATTCGTCAAAAATATGCGTGGCGAATCTTTAATGCCTTGTTCTCCACGAAAAGCAAGACTTCTCTTACGAGAAGGAAAGGCAAAGGTTATAAATTATACACCGTTTACCATTCAACTCACTTATGCGACTGGTGAAACGGTGCAAGAGGTATCTATTGGTATTGATTTAGGTACAAAACATACTGGAATAGCAGTGACGAGTGAAAATAAAGTCCTTGCCAAAGGTGAGATTGAGGTAAGGCAAGATGTGAAAAATTTGTTAGATACAAGGCGTACTTACCGAAGAGGTAGACGTACTCGTAAAACACGTTACCGGAAACCACGTTTTAACAACCGTACAAGAGAAGATGGTTGGCTACCACCAAGCATACAAAGTCGATTAGACAACACCTTTCGCTGGATAGATAGGTTTGTATCACTTGTGCCACATCCGACTTTGGCGATTGAGGTAGGGAAGTTTGATGCACAAAAAATGATGAACCCTGACATTAAGGGTGAGGAATACCAACAAGGACAAACGTTAAGTTATCACGATGTACGTTACTTTGTATTCGCAAGAGATAAATATACTTGCCAAGTGTGTAAGAAAAGTAAAGACAAAATCTTTAACACCCACCATATTATCTATCGTTCTTGTGAGTTTTTATATTTCTAATATAACATACAAAAAAAATAACAGGTGGTTAGCCTGTTATTTCTTTTCATATCCCCAAAACTTTTTCGAGGACAAATTTTTCAAAAAGAAGATCCATATCGATCTCTTTTTGGCTTTTTCCGTAATTTTGATAACTTGGGGAGATAACAATTATAGTCTTACTTGACGAATCTATTTCCAACAAAATAGATTCATCAAATTTCTTTGACACTAACAGGTATTCCCCATCGGGAATTTTTCCATCAGTGTTCAACAATTTTATTAGAAGTTTTGCGTTTTCTGACAAAAGATGAAAACGATAAATGTAATAACATTCACCGTTGAGGTCCACTTTGTTCTTTTTGCTAAATCCTAAGAATTTAGAGTTTCCCATATTAAAACCTCCTTATATTTTCCAAATACCCTTATTATTTATAAGTATTATAGGATAACACTTTGTTTTTCTCAAATATTTTTTCTTTTTTTATTTTCAGACACAACCTGATAAAGGCAAGTTGCATTAGGGGAGGATATGCCTGTTTAAAAACCTTATATTGAAAAAATCTTATGCTTTGATATTCCTTTACAATATGTTTGATATGTGTTATACTAATAATAGAATATAACAAATAAAAGAGAGGTAAAAAAAATGAAATTTAAAATAAAAAAAAGAAAAAGTGTTTCTTCGGAAATTGAGAAATATAATCTGAATTGGGAAGAAATTAAAAAGGATATAAAA
>JAAYTO010000104.1 GCA_012523755.1 Clostridium sp.
CACGCCATATCTTAGTAATCCCGGGGGCATTTCTTAAAAAATGATTTTCTTGCCTGAATATTAAATGCTGAAATGGCATTTTAAAAAACTCTCTTGTGAGAGTATTGGCAGGAGATGGGTTCATGCTTTTACCGTGAAATTTGAATAAAATACTCTTGCTAATATCGAATAATGCTGTTAAAATATATTGTGTGGTTAACGGGGTGTGGCTCAGGTGGTAGAGTGCTTGGTTCGGGACCAAGAGGCCGTGGGTTCGAGTCCCGCCACTCCGACCAGGACTCCCAAGGGATTTAAGCCTTTGGGGGTTTTTTGCTACCTTGTAAAAGTGACAGTATTTGTGTTAAAATAAGTTAAAGGGTAAAGACGTATTAAATGTGGTTAGGTGGAATAGCATGGGAGGTACCTTTATATTTAATTTATTTAAGACATTGATACTGACCGGAGTCTTAGTATTTGTATTTGGCTTTATATGGCTTATAGCACTGTATTTTTTAGCGGACAAAGAAGTTATGCAAAACCGGGCTGAGCACACAACTACGTTGGGCAATGCCCTTCTTGTTATGCACTCCATATTTGAACCGGGCAAAAGACCGCAGACCGAGCAGGTGATCTGGGTAAGAAGAAGGCGAACTCCTGTGGAAAAGGGAGTTCTGGGATTAGAGGAATTAAATTATGATAAGCTTTCGATAAAGGGCTATATACCGTTAAAAGGCAAGTCATACCGGAGAAAATCAGGAGTTTAGTATTTCTTGGATTTTCAGTATTTTTTCTATTATTGTCTGCCGGTTGGGATCTACAATCGGCTTTAATATATGTAAGGTTTTAATAACATCATCTTTATAAATTTTGTTTTTTTCCCTGATATTTAGAACCTCCTCCTTAAGTTCTGTGATAGCTTTACTATATCGATTCGTCTGCTCTAAACTCCTTGTTAAGGGTATTTTATTTTTATCCGGTGAATACTGGGCAATTACCTGCAGCATCTGGCTGAGTAATGCTGGAGTGATTTTTGTTGAATCCTTTGACCTCTGATTAATTGCAGAGGTTTGCAGGGTCATGATTTTGTGTGCGGCATTCAGTCCGTTTGTAATGGTTTCAAGCTTTTTGTATTTATCCATACATACTCCTTGAACTTTAAAAATTCCTAGTATTATATTATGTTAAATGTAACGATATCGTTACTAATACGGTAAATGTTTTGATTTTAATATGTATAATAAAATAAATGTTATATAAAAAATGATAAACCGTTTTAAATTGGCAAATCAAGCATAATATAAAAATCAAGCAAAAGATTAATAAAAAATATTGAAATTATTTCTTATTTCACATATAATTCAAGCAAAGATGCGGGAATATATTCCATGTATGACAAAAGGTTCATAGTAGTAATAATTAGCTGAGTAAGTCCTACTATATAACCTTTTGCATAAAGCAATTTAATTAAAGATGGAACCTCGGCTTTTAGTATACACATTTTAATTGATTATAATATTAAATATTTTGTTTTGGGGAAGGGAGAAAGCTAATGGATATGATAAATTCCGGAGAACTGGATGGAACATATATAAATATCCAAGGGAAATATACTTTTAGTAAAGAGAAAATAATCGATTGGGCAAATAAAAACATGGAAAAATAATCCATATTTATCTTCTCAGCTGTTTTATGTACCCGATTTTAAATGGGTGCATATTTTTCTTCACATATATTTAATGCACCCATTTTAAATAGACAATTGAAATGTGTTCGATAAACGCCTATAATAGTATCTATACTATTGTAAGAAGGTGCGATAAAATGGGGTACAAAAGTTTTGATGAGATTAACGAAAAGATAAAGTGCGGAAAAGCGGTTGTTGCAACTGCTGAGGAGATAATTGATATAGTGACTGAGAAGGGTGTCAAGCAGGCAGCAAAAGAGGTTGACGTTGTGACCACAGGTACTTTCGGTCCTATGTGTTCTTCAGGGATGTTCATAAACTTCGGGCATTCGGAGCCACCGATAAGGATGACAAAGGTGTGGCTCAATGATGTTCCTGCCTATGCAGGCATTGCTGCCGTGGATGCATATATTGGAGCGACGGAGCTTTCGGAGACAAGGGGAATGGAATACGGCGGTGCCCACGTGATTGAAGATTTGATTGCGGGAAAGGATATAAAGCTTTATGCCGAGAGCTACGGCACCGATTGCTATCCTGGAAAAGAGATAACTACTTACATAAATAAGAACAATATCAATCAAGCCTATATGTTTAATCCCCGAAATGCATATCAGAACTATGCTGTTGCTGCCAATACCACAAACAGGATAATTCATACTTATATGGGTACACTGCTTCCGAATCTCGGAAATGTTACGTATACCACTTCGGGGGAATTAAGTCCGCTTTTAAATGACCCTTACTATAGAACAATAGGGATTGGAACAAGGGTGTTTATTGGTGGTGCCCAGGGCTATGTCGCATGGGAGGGAACCCAGCACAATCCCGGACAGAAAAGGGGAGAGAACGGAGTTCCGCTGGCTTCGGCGGGTACATTAGCACTGATTGGCGATATAAAGCAAATGGATACCCGGTTCATTAGGGCAGCGGTATATGACAAATACGGAGTGTCCATATTTGTCGGTGTGGGAATCCCAATACCGATACTGGATGAAGAGATGCTTATAAATACCTGTGTTAAGAACAGTGAGATATTTGCCAATATATATGATTATGGGGTTCAGTCCAGAAACAAGCCTGTTTTGGGTTCGGTTTCCTACGCGGAGCTTCGCAGCGGTTCTATTGAAATCAATGGCAAAAAAGTATCCACAGCTCCGCTTTCAAGCCTTAAAAAGGCAAGAGAGATTGCAGAGCTCTTGAAACAGCAGATTATGAAGGGTGAGTTTTTCATATCACAGCCGGTAGCATCTTTACC
Organism: Clostridium sp.; assembly: GCA_012523755.1. Classification (GTDB taxonomy): domain Bacteria; phylum Bacillota; class Clostridia; order Acetivibrionales; family Acetivibrionaceae; genus Hungateiclostridium. The sequence continues at coordinate 2,919 of JAAYTO010000104.1, forward strand.
TATGGAGAATAAAGGTAACACCCTTGATATAAGGGGGATAGAAAATGAAAAAGATTAAGGTTTCTTTATATTTTCCTGCTGAGGTGATAACCAAACCCATCACATATCATTTGATAAAGGACTATGATCTTCAGATAAATATATTAAATGCGGATATCAGCTTGAATAAGCAGGGGAAGCTTGTGGTGGACATAATAGGAAGCGAATGGAATATTGAAGCGGGACTTAAGTTTATTCAGGATCAGGGTATAAGGTATAAGCTTTTTACAAAGACTATAATTTGGCAGGAAGAAGGATGCGTTCACTGCGGGGCATGTACGGCAGTATGTCCTTCGGGGGCACTTCAAATGGATAAAGAAAGCTGGAGTCTCACCTTTGACAAGGAAAAGTGCATGATTTGTGAGTTGTGCGTGGAGGCATGTCCCCTTAAGGTCATGTGCGTGTCAATATAGTGGAGGCACGTGGGAGATAATCAAATATGTACGAAGAAAGACAATACAGAAACATGTTTAAAGGTATAAACCTGAAATTTTTTGATGTGTGCATAAAGGAGACCGACATACGAATCGGGGCAGACCGGGAGCTTTATAGGGAAGCCTATGAGCTGGTTTTAAAGTGCAGGAAGGATATTGAAGAGTATATAGCGGCTCACCAAGGCTTTTTTGAAAGCCTCGAACCTATTAATTGCAGCAAGGATGCCCCCGATATTGTAAGGAGAATGTGTGAGGCATCAAAAAAGGCGGGAGTGGGGCCAATGGCGGCAGTTGCCGGGGCTGTAAGTGAGTTTGTGGGTATGGGGCTTTTGAATCTGTGCAATGAGGTAATAGTTGAAAACGGGGGCGACATTTTTATGAAGTCCGACGTTCCAAGGAAGGTCGGCATTTATGCAGGCAAGTCAATGCTCAGTGAGAAAATAGCAATTGAGATTATGCCTGAAAAGACACCCCTTGGGATATGCACATCCTCGGGAACAGTGGGGCATTCTCTAAGTTTTGGCAAGGCTGATGCGGCAGTAATTGTATCTAAAGATACGTTACTATCCGATGCGGTTGCAACTGCAACCGGAAATGTTGTCAAAGATAAGCATCACATTGAAAAGGGGATAGAATTTGCTTCTTCCATTGATGGTGTGGATGGCGTTCTCATTGTAGTGGGTGACAGTTTGGGTGCATGGGGAGATATCAAACTGGTAAAATTATAGAACTGTTTTTTACATAGCCTTTAACATTTTTAAAGCAAACACCTGTATTTATTAAAAGGATTAAAATTATCTTTGATTTTTCGTGTTTTTTTTTGAAATTTCATGTTATTAGTCGTATAATATTCTTATTGATGTTTTTACTATGTGTTTTGCAAAAAAATATTTTATATTAACTTATTCCGATTTTTGCAAAATCATATACTCTATCGCTATTGGATGCATAGCTAGGGATGTAATTTTTTTCTGTGTTCAATATAAGATATAGAGTTGTTAAATTTTTTATAAATTATGGGTAGGGGAAAGGGAATGGAAAATAGTAACATACGTGAGGAGCTAATAAACTCAAAAAGAGTAGTGGTGAAGGTAGGAACTTCAACGCTTACATATGACAGTGGCGAGATGAACTTTGCCAGGATTGAAAAACTAGTTAGAGTAATGTCAGACCTTAAAAATCAGGGTAGAGATATGGTACTGGTTTCATCGGGGGCAATAGGTGTTGGAGTGGGAAAACTGAAGCTGGAATGTAAGCCTAAAACCATAAGGGAAAAACAGGCCGTGGCTGCTGTTGGACAGTGCGAGCTTATGCATATATATGGAAAGTTTTTTCAAGAGTATGGTCATACGGTAGGGCAGATTTTATTAACCCGGGATGTGGTAGAAAATGAGACCGGTAAAGTCAATGTAATTAATACTTTTGAGGCCTTACTGGAAATGGGAATTATACCGGTGGTTAATGAAAACGATTCTGTTGCAGTGGATGAAATAGAATCGGGAATCCATCGGGTGTTTGGAGACAATGATTCATTGTCTGCGATTGTTGCAAAGCTTGTAAAAGCGGATTTGCTTATAATCCTTTCCGATATTGATGGTTTTTACGATTGTGATCCAAGAGCAAATGAAAATTCGAATCTTATCCCTGTAATAAAGGAGATAACGCCGGATGTGGAGAAATGTGCCGGAGGCATTGGAACTTCAAGGGGTACGGGGGGAATGGTTACTAAACTGACGGCTGCTAAGATTGCGACTGCAGCTGGTATTAACATGGTTATTGCAAATGGTGATAATCCAAAGGTGATTTATGACATTATAGAGGGTAAGACTATAGGTTCGTTATTTATAGGAAGGGACTAGAATTGATTACAAGTTATTGCGATACTCTTGCGGTACAGTTGGTGCTTTCATTAATATAATTTGCATATTAAAAAAACTATAAAGCAAACTATTTTGGAAATGAAAGGAGGGCATCCCTTGAAAAAAATAATATCTGTACTACTTATAGCTGTAACGCTAACCTTCGTTTTGCAGTCGTACGCAATGGATGAAAATCGTTTTTTGTCCTATGACAAGGGTAATGAGATCATGTTAAAAAACAATCGAACCGTAAGGAAACAAAATCTTGCGGAGAGAAAGGCCTTTTATCAGTACAACAGTTCTGTTCAGAGAACCAAAGGCATTGATACCCAGATGGCTACATATGACACTCCTTTTGGAAAGTTCACTATTGCTTATACTCCGGATATGCAGGTACTTTTGACAAAGCAAACGGAGCTTTTACCGGTTCAAATGAAGTTTTATTGGCACATGTCCGATAATAGCAGAAAAGTGACCGGGAAAGCACTTTCATTGGGATTTAGGGATATGTACCTAGGCTTTATGAAGGCTGATAGGGACTATCAAATTAGTCTTAAAAAGCTTGAGCTTCAGGAGAAAAAATATGAGGCAAGCAAGCTTAAGCTTGAGCAGGGAATGATTTCTCCCATTGAGTTTGAAGAAGAGGAATATAATTATCTAAAGGCCAAGAAGGCTGTTGAAGCCGGAAAGAGAAACAGGGAGAACATGCAAAGGAGTGTTAATTCGTACATAGGTTCTCCTATTGACACACACTATGACACCCTTTTATACTCCGAATTTTCTAGGAATTTAAAACTGCAGTCTTTAGATTACTATATTGAGGAGGCCTTGAAAAATAGGCTTGAGATTACCAGCTTGGTTGAGGAGATTGAGGTGAAAGAGAAGCATCTTGAGATTCTGACAAAAGCCCGGGCAAATGAGATTTATACAGAAGTAAGAAAAGAGCATGGGAATGTTTCAAGAGAGCTTGAAACCCTTAAAATAAAGCTTGAACAAGCTAGGTATGATGTCGAAAATAACATTAAGTCTGCATATATAGATGTAAAAAGAGAGGGACATAATTTAAGGAATATGCAAGAGACATTGAATATGCAGAAAAGAAGCTATGAAAGGCTTAAAAACCAGTATGAACAGGGTTTGATACCTAAAATTGTAATCGATGAAGTGGCACTGGGAATAGAAGAATTGCAAAATGGTCTTGAACTTGTGGTCTACAGTTATAATACTAAAATCATGAAACTGGAAGAGGCGTCAGGTCTCGGACCGGCGTATTAGAAAGGGTGGTGTGGTATGAAGAAAAAACTAACAATATTGTTTTTGACCCTTCCTGTGGTTTTTGCTCTCACAACAGCTCTGGCAGTTGAAAAAGGTCTTATAAATAGTATTAACGGTTTTCAGAAGTTTGCGGTGGAAAACAGTAGACAGTCTGTAATTGACGATTTGCAAATAAAGGCTTTAGAGAGTGCTTTGGAGGATGCAAAGCATGATGCGGATTTTCAACTGGTTTCCGGAACCAAAATAGATATGCTCAATAACGGAATTAAAAAAGAGGTTGCACCTTTGGTGGCTGAGGCAAATCTTGAGTATGCAAAAAGGAGTAAAGAGGAAAATATTAAAAGATTAAAGCTTGATATCTATAAAGCAGCCCTTGACAAGCTCCTTGCTGAAAAGCAGTTGGAGATGGAATCTTCCAAATTGGAAATGCTAAAGGAAAAGTACTCAATGTTTGAAGCCCGATATAAAGAAGGAAAGATTACTGAAAACGATCTCAATGATGTAAAATATGCTCTGGACACCAAGGAAATTGACAGAGATAAGGCGGAAAAGAATCTGGAAATTGCAGATCTTGAACTCAAAAGATTGCTGAGTGTCGAACTTGGTGGAGAAGAGATTGCTGTAGAAAACAAATTAGAATTAGATGAATGGAGGCCTATAAGTATTAAAGAAGTAGTTGAGAAGGCAATTGAAAACAATATTGAAGTATTTAAAAAAAGTGAAGACCTCAAAGCTAAGGAAAAAACCATGGAAATTACAGAAAAGTACTATAGAGAAGGCAACTTTTCATATGATGATAACAAGGTAAACCTTGAAACTTCAAGAATTGACTTGGAGGATGCAAAGACAAATCTCGAGGTCGAGATTCGGAATAAATACAATAATCTTCTTACAGCCAAGGATAATCTGGAACTGGCCGCACAGTGGCAAAGAATTCAGGATAAAAAGCTTGAGAGTGCTCAGGCAAAATACGATCAAGGATTAATAAGTAAAGAGTCTTTACTTGATCAAAAGGAAAAATGTCTTGATGCAAAATATCAAAGTTTTGTTGCTATACGTGATTTTAACATTCTGAAGGCTGAGTTCGAAGCATTGTATAAATAAGTACCATTATACTTCATTAAGAATCCATAACGGCAAAGAGTCTTACAGGAAGAGTTAATGTCGGCAGGATTATGCATTATACCGAAATTATGTATTATGCCAAAAATGTTATTATGAAAAATGAAAAGGTATGTGATTTAAATGATAATAGATATCAAAAATTTAGATAAGGTATACAAAAACGGAAAGATTGAAGTTAGAGCCCTAAAGAAGGTAAACCTATCGGTGGAAAAGGGTGAGCTGCTATCGGTTATGGGTCCTTCAGGCTCGGGGAAATCGACTCTTATGAATATATTGGGTTGCCTTGACAGGGCAACGTCAGGTAGTTATTTCCTAGATGGAATGAATATATCGGAATTGAATGAGGTTGAACTGGCAAGGATTCGGAATTTAAAAATAGGGTTTGTATTTCAATCCTTTAATCTTCTTCCGAGAATGACGGCACTTAAAAATGTTGAGCTTCCGATGATATATGCAAAGACAAGTTCGAAGGAAAGAAGAAAAAAGGCGGAAAATGCCTTAGAAAGGGTAGGCCTTAAGGACAGGATGCACCATAAGCCCAATGAGATGTCCGGCGGTCAAAAGCAGAGGGTAGCTATTGCAAGAGCCCTTGTAAATGATCCCGCTATTATTTTGGCGGATGAACCAACGGGTAACTTAGATAGTTTTTCGGGCGAAGAAATTATGGCTGTGTTTCAAGGGCTTAACAGGGAAGGAGTAACAATAGTTTTAGTTACACATGAGCCTGATATAGCAAACCATACCAACAGGATAGTAAGCTTTCGCGATGGAATATTAATGACTGATGTCAGGGTGCAACAGCCTCTTGATGCAAAAGAGGTTATGAAAAAACTCAGGATTGAAATGGAGGCAGTAACATGAAAAAGATAATGGTTGTAATAATTATTGTCGCTGTAATTGGAGGGCTTATAGGTTTAAGTTATTTAATTAGCAACAATATGTCCGATGTATTTAGCCAGGGGACTGTATACAGCGTAAAAACTGCGGAAATCGGGAAAGACAGTATTTCGTCTTCCATAACAGCGTCAGGAATTGTGGAAGAGATCGAGTCCTTTGACATTTATGTTGACAACCCTACAAAGGTAAACAAGCTTTTGGTGGATAAATACCAGGAGGTTAAAAAAGGGCAGCAGCTAATGGAGCTGGATATTGAAACTTTTGAAAATGAGTTGGATAAGTTGAAAATAAATAAGAGAGTTCAAGAACTTTCAAAGAATTCTCCAACTATAGATGCCGAGATAAAAAGGGCAGAGTCTGCAGTCAAGAGTGCAGAGAAGGCACTTAGTGATTGTGAAGAGAATTATGAAAAAAGCAAGAAGCTGTTTGAGGCACAGGCTATATCGAAAAATGACCTAGATATGGCAGAAAAGGCTGTAACGGATGCAAAAACGGCACTGGAAAATGCAAGGGTTTCTTATAATGCTGCTATTAAGAGCAGGGATGTTGACCGGGATGTAAAGGAAGAGAACCTCAGGGCAACTACACTTGGTATTGCTGAACTTGAAAAAAGAATTAATGATGCAAAGGAATCCATGATTTGTCCTGTAGATGGAGTTATTGTTGAGATGAACATTAAGGAAGGGGCTTACACCAGCAATGTTCAGCCGGTATTTAAGATCGTTAATCTGGATAAGCTTCAGGTTAAGGCGGAAATAAATGAATACAGCATAAAGGATGTTAAAGAAGGTCAAAAGGTTGTAATTACAGGTGATGCCATTGAAGAGGATACGGAGGTCTTAGGAGTTGTTGATAGCATATCTCCTGTAGCAAAGAAAAATATATCCTCCAGTGGAGAAGAGGTAGTGATTGAGATTGTTATCTCAATAGACAATGCCAATGACGCACTCAAGCCCGGATTATCAGTTGACTGTCAGATAATGACTTTCGAAAAAAATGATATTGTTGTAGTGCCTATAGGAGCACTAAAGATCGATAAGGATGAAAACGAATATGTATTGAAGGTAGATGAGGAAAAGGGTGTTATGGTTCGTCAGGACGTTAAGCTGGGTATTATTTCGGATATGATGGCTGAGGTTTTAGACGGACTTACGGAAGGCGACATTATTGTAGATGATCCTCAATCATTCCACAAGGATGGATCTAAAGTAAGAATACTAGAATAATGAAAGAGGTGTTTTTAGATGAGCTTTTTAGAGAGTTTTGTGCAGGCTCTTGAAAGCCTTAGAGCAAATAAGCTCAGATCCATTCTTACCATGCTGGGCGTTATTATGGGAGTATTTTCGATTATTACAATAATGGCAATCGGAAACGCTACCGAGGAATATATTGACAGCCAATTTGAAAGGATCGGTGCCAATCTGCTTCAGATTGGTTATAAGAATTTGACTGTTGAAAATGAGGAATGGCTTCGGCTTGAAGATATTGAGACAATTAAAAAGGCTGCACCGGAAATAAAGAACGTTTCAACATATATTCAACGTATGGGTACATTAAGGATGGATACAAAAACCAGAGACGCTTTGGTTTACGGAACAACAGCACAGTATAAGGATTTTACCCCTATGGAAATGGCGGCAGGCAGGTTTTTAAGTGATTTTGACGTTTCTTTAAGGGCTAAGGTCGTAGTGGTTGATGAGTATTTTGCCAAAAGGTATTTTAACAAGACGGATGTTGTAGGTGAGATTGTCAGGCTTAAAACACCCTCAGGATCCAATTATAACCTAAAAATTATTGGAGTGACTAAAGCAGAAAATGATCTGATGGCAGGTATGCTGGACAATGAAAACATGCCCACATATGTTTATATGCCAATCACTACAGTTCAGCAAATGTATTATAACAATAAAAAACTTGACTCTATAATGGTTAGTTTGGATAATGATGTGGATTATACTGAGGTTGGCAATAGGATAGTTAGAGCTTTAGAACTTAACAAGGGAAAAGAAGATGTTTATATAACATATAGCACGCAGGATGCTCAAAAGATATTCTCCAGTATAATTGGAGTAATATCCGGAGTTCTGCTTGTTATAGCAGTAATAACCCTTATCGTTGGGGGAATAGGTATTATTAATATATTGCTGGTATCGGTAACTGAGAGGATAAGAGAAATTGGTATAAGGAAGGCCTTAGGGGCTCAGAAGAGAGACATAGTTCTTCAGTTTATTACAGAGTCCATTATTATGACTGGGATAAGTGGCCTTATAGGAATTATTCTTGGAGTTATCGGAGGAAATATAATCGCCCAGATGGTTAATATTCCGCCAGTTGTCGATTTGCCCGTTATTATTATGGCATTTATGGGCTCGGTGCTTTTAGGATTGATATTTGGCGTGTATCCTGCAAAGAAGGCGGCAGATTTGGATCCTATAGAGTCACTGAGGTATGAATGAGGGGTGAATAATGATAAAATCCCAGGGGTTTGGTACTCCTGGGATTTTAAATATGCAGCTTCTACCTGTGCCCGTCGCGGTCTCTATTAAAGAACCACGGGAACAGCGTCTCATCATGGTCGTTATTAGTACTTGGAGGCAATAATGTTTTGTCATAGGGTACATCATTATTTGTTTCACTGGCGTCATATTCATGTGTATCGCATGTTTCCTTGGGTGCCTCATACTTAATATCAGAAGGTGCCTGCTCACCGGGTTTGGTTGGAACATATGGTACGGGACGTTTTATAAACACCTTTTCTTCCTTCGAATCCTCTGGACAATAGGGGCCGGCAAGCTTGCAATTTCCCGATTCGTCGGTGCAGTCTTTGCATATTTGTACCGAAACATGTACATCGCATTCGTCCCAAGGTTCTGTTCCCCTTAAGAAGTATTCCTCTCTAACAGCAGAACCTCTTGGATCGTGAGAGCACAAATCTGTTGCGAGCTTTCCGGAATAAACGCATATCCTTTTCTTGACAAGACCCTCCTCAGGTACAGTAAACTCTATCGGTTCCAAGCCTTCATGGGCTTTTTCCATAACAGCTTTCCAAATTTTTCGTACTCTGCTTTGTTCATTGCTAGAAATGCTGACATTATAGTCATAGCCGTACCAAGCGGCAGCTGCATAATAAGGAGTAAATCCTACAAACCATTTATCGTAATTGTTGCCGGTAGTACCGGTTTTACCGGCGGTAGGCATTTTTCCGCCCTGTAATCGACCGATATCGGAGGCTGTTCCGCTTATTACAACATCCTTCATCATATCAGCCATTATATATGCGGTTGCTTCATCATAGACAATGCGGTTTTCCGGTTTCTTTTCGATGATGACATTTCCGTTCATATCCAGAACTTTTGTATACGTAACAGGTTCATGATATATTCCTTTGCTCATAAAAGGCACATATGCTGCCGCCATCTGCAATGGATTAACTCCTTTTCTAGGTCCTCCTAAAGCAAGAGAAAGGTATCTCTCATCATCCCTGTTTATGTTGACTTTATCTAAGTATTTAAGAGATAAATCCGGTCCCAATATTTCCTGCCATACCCTGGCAGCCAGAACATTTACAGACCTTCTCAAACCGTTTCGAATGCTTGTAAGTCCGGCATATGCACGGTTATCGTTCAAAGGATAGGGACTTTTGTCTATTCCCTGAAAATACACCGGAATGTCATCGATTACCGTGGCAGCGGTTATCTTTCTTTCATTAAGAGCAGGACCATACACTGCTATGGGCTTAAAGGTAGATCCCGGCTGTCTTTCTACCCGAGGGTCGGATGCTCTGTTTAGTGGTGCACCTATCTTTTGACCGGAGCCACCATAGAGGGCACGGACATATCCGTTACCATCTATTATAACCATAGCAGCCTGTGGAGTCTGGCTGGTTTTTTTGTTTATTTTTGTGAAATACTCTTCATTCTGAAATACTTCATCCATGGCTTGTTGAATCTTCGGATCCATGGTGGTGTATATTTTAAGTCCATTATTGTAAATGGTCTTTAAGGCCAACTCTTCTGAGTAACCCAGCTTAATAAGATCATTTTTTACATCGATCACCACTTGATCTATAAAGTAAGGTTGATTGCTGGCAGACTCCGAAGAACGTTTGTTGGATTCTGCAAAATGAAGCTCTTCTTTAATGGCCTTATTATATTCAGCCTGAGTTATTTTTTCCTGGTCTAACATTTCTTTCAAGATTACCTTTTGACGCTTAATATTGTTTTCTTTACCCTGCTTTAAAAAGGGATCATATTTTCCGGGTAAGTTGGTAATACCGGCAATGGAAGCACACTCTGCAAGGGTGAGTTCCGAGACATCTTTATCGAAATATGTTTGTGCCGCAGCTTGTACTCCGTAGCAGTTTTGACCCATATATATAAGGTTTAAATAAAGCTCAAGGATATCATCCTTACTTAGCTTGCGTTCTAAGTGAAGGGCAATCCACCATTCCTGAACCTTTCGTTTTACAGAGCGGTCTTCGTTACCGGTCAGGTTTTTTATTACCTGTTGTGTGATGGTGCTTCCGCCGTGGGATGATGCTCCGGGAATGAAGAAATTCTTTACGGCACTGGCTATTCTTTTTACGTCTATGCCCGGGTGATCGTAAAACCGTTTGTCTTCTATTGCAACAAAGGCATCCTTTAAATCCTGAGGTATGTCTTTAAACTCAACCTTTTCACGGTTCTTATTTCCCTGCAGAGCCATAATCTCATTGCCGTGGCAATCATATACCCGTGTAGTAAACCCTGTCAGCATAATTTGATCTTGAGTAAGTTCTTCAGCAGTACTTATATAAGCTACCGTCATACCAGCCAGTATACCTCCGGCTAGGCATAAAAATAAAGCACCCAAAATAAATGCAAACTTAACAAACTTCAATATAACCCTGAATATGTTGCGGACTATTTGTTTTTTACTGCTTCTTTGAACTTTTCTAGAAACAGTTTTTGTTTTAGAGTCCATAAAAGCTCCTCTCCTTTGTTAATAAAAAAACTAATTGTCACCAATATTTCTTTTTTATGTACTAAATAAATTTTGTCTAAACTTATTACATTATAACATAAAAAGCAATTATGATTAAGAATTTTATTAATGCATCCTTAACACTTTATGTTCAAAAGTAAAAAAGTATCACAAAAGGCATGCCCTTAGCATAATATAAGTGGGGAGGGTCTTTTATGAGGAAAAGAACCAATAATTACCGGCGTTTATGGTATTTAAAACGAAACAGGAAGAGATTGCGACTTTATATAGTTCTTGCTGCTATTTTTATTTTTATTGTTGTCTTTATTTTTCTTGCTGAGTCAAAAATAAGACACAGTGTCATAGAAATTTCGGAACATAAAACAAAATCCATAATAAACAATGTAGTGAGTAATGCTGTTAATGAGAATTTTCCCGACAGCATAAACTACGAAGATATTATAATTATAAACAGGGATGAAAGGAATAGAATCAACTCAATACAAACCGATATAGTAAGGTTAAACAAGATATTTGCCAATTTATCTCTTGACATTCAAGAAAATCTCTCAGAGTTAAAAAACCAAAGAATATCAATACCCATTGGTGTAATATTTGGTAATTCTGTATTTTCTGCCGAAGGACCTAATATTGGCGTAAAAGTAATTCCCTCCGGCAGCGTGGAAACCGATTTTAAATCGGAGTTTACCAGTGCAGGAATCAACCAGACAAGACATAGAATATATCTTGAGGTTAAGACCATGGTAGGGATAGTTATACCCTTTACAAAAAAGAATACAGAAATAATAACATGCATACCGGTAGCAGAAACGGTAATAATTGGCGATGTTCCATACTATTACAGGGGTTCCTATGAAGATATATATCTTGACATGTATGGATATTAGTGCCGTTAAACAGGGCTGAAGTTTATATCATGGTTTTGCGGTTTTTTATGTTTTACTGCATCGTTCTTTTTTAAATCGCCTTTTTTGGTGTCTTCACCGTTAGAGGCTCCTGCTGTCATTTTGCATTTTCCTTCAAAGATGCTTCCTTCCTCAGTTATGAGACTATTAACACAAATATCTCCGTAAAGCTTTGCTGTTGACAAAACTTTTAGTGTTTCCTTTGTCTCTACATTTCCCTGTACTATACCGGAAATGTGTATGTTTTTTGCAAATATGTTACCATTGACAACAGCATCTTTTCCGATAAAAACATCGCCGTTTACCTTAAGGTCTCCATTTATTTTACCATCGACCCTTAAGGTACCATTGGTTTCAATATTGCCTTCAAAGGTTGAATTAATACCAATTAGTGTATCAAAAACATCTGGATTACTTACCTCTTTTTTATTAAACATTTTTACCTCCCAAATACAAAAGTATGTAAATTAGTGCTTGCCAAAACTAATTATTATCAAGATATTCAAGGGGATCGGTAGGAACATCGTTAATTCTTACTTCAAAATGCAAATGCGGTCCGGTACTTCTCCCGGAACTGCCAACCTTTGCTATCACATCACCCTTCTTCACGGATTGACCGACCTTGACACACAGCTCCGAGCAATGACCGTATAATGTACTTAAACCGTATCCATGGTTTATTATTACACAATTTCCGTAATTGCCGTAGTAATCGGAAAAAACCACATTGCCGCTGGCAGAAGCCTTTATATCACATCCATAGTCTGCGGCTATATCAAGACCGTTATGTTTTTTTTCAATATAGTGGTTGAAGGGATCGGAACGGATGCCGAATTCGGAGCTTATCCTACCGGTGGCAGGCCATAGGGTTGGTATTGCATCTATGTACTCTTTAAGTTTTGCCTGGGTTTCACTTAATTCGCTCACCATTTCCGGATCATCGTCATTGGCTTGCTCAAGGTTGTCCAAAATGTTTTTAAGCCTGTTTATGTCATTAATAAAGGCACGATCATCCCTTTTGCCACCGGAGCGGGTTGCGGTAAGGCCTTCCATTTGGTGATCAATATATTGTGTTGCCATATTTTTATAAAGGTTTGTGAAATCCCTAGTCAACTCATCCTGTTTATCTATTTTTTTAATGTAGGACTCGATGGTTTCCTGCTTTTCCATTATTAGATCCTTCTGCTGTTTATTAACTGCAATAATGTTTTCCCTATCTTCATACAATGTTCGGTTTGTAATTGCCAGATATGTAATCAATAGTCCCAAGCAAACACAGAATGTCAGTGTAACGGTTCCCAGAGTTAATAGCTTATACTTTAATGACGAAATTTTAAACACTTTAATTTCATCCGTATTATGGGGGACTACCATAATTGACCAATACTCCCTCTTTTTACGCTTGACTAATCGTTTCATAACTACCGCCTTTTTCTTTTTTTCATAAATAATTATACCATTGAAAAAAATAAAATCAAAGTTTACTTTAAAAATCAAAATTCATCTCGGACAATACTATCCCTTCCTGTATCGTATTAACATTCTCTACAACTTGCTTCACAATGTTTCTTCTACATTTTCCTTCACTATAAATAATATACATCCTTTATTATACACATAAAATTTTGATTTTATAAAACAAAATACAAATAAGATGTATGATTTAAGGCGGAAAAGTGGTTTGCATTGTCATCGTTCTATGATAAAATTATATTATATATGCTTTGATTTAGCGGACAGAAATCGAAATAGAGTGCATTTTTAGCTAATAAATTTATTAAAAGAGGGGTGCTTGGCATGGGCTTAATGGATTTTATTAAAGGACAATTAATCGAAGTTATTGAGTGGACGGATTCAAGTGCGGATACCATATTATATCGTTTTCCTGTACAGAACAAAGAAATTAAAATGGGGGCACAGCTTACGGTCAGGGAATCACAGACAGCAGTGTTTGTAAACGAGGGACAAATTGCTGATATTTTTGAACCGGGAAGGTATGAGCTGATAACAGAAAACATGCCGGTTTTGACAAAGCTCAAATCGTGGAAATACGGTTTTAATTCACCTTTTAAGGCAGAGGTTTATTTTATAAACACAAGGCAGTTCAGTGATCAGCATTGGGGTACCCAATCGCCCCTGCCGATGTTGGATCCGATGTTTGGACCAATTGAAGTTGGTGCAAGGGGAATGTATTCCTTCAGAGTGGCTGATGCGGGCAAGTTTTTAAAAGAGGTATCGGGAACCAGGGGAACCCTTGCAACAAACGATTTATCAAACACGTTAAGATCATATATTGTTCAGCATCTTAAGGATGCGGTATCGGAGTCTAAGACATCGTTTTTTGAAATGCAGGGCAATCTTCTTGAATTTGCAGAATTGGTTAAGCAATCTGTTATAGGTAAGTTCAATTCACTCGGGCTTGATTTGGTAGAGCTCAGTGTTGAAGCACTAATACTTCCAGAAGAACTTCGAAAGGCTTATCAGGAAGGTGCACAAATAAACTTAATGGGTGGCATGGACAGATATGTAAAGAGGAGAACTTTAGATGCCATGAATACGGCGGCTGCCAACGAAGGTGGCGGATCTTTTGCTGGAATGGGTGCAGGGCTTGGTGCAGGTGCGGCTATTGGCAATATGATGGGGAATGTATTCAGCGGTCAGATGAATCAGCAGCCCCCTCAATACAATCCGTATTCCAACGCCAACCAAGAAATAACATGTACCGGCTGTAATGCAAAGGCTCCATCAGGTACTAAATTTTGTCCGAACTGTGGAAAATCCCTTGGGGTTGAGAAGGTCAAGTGTGTTAAATGTACCCAGGAAATATCCCGGGGCACTAAATTCTGTCCTGAATGCGGAGCATCCCAGTCACAGGAAATTACATGTGGTAATTGCGGAGTAAAGCTTTCGCCGGGTGCTAAGTTTTGTCCCGAATGCGGAACAAAGGCATAAATGTAGCCGTTTATTTTATATTGACAAAATTTTTAGCATGTGATAGGTTTTATACAGTTTAATAGTTTTATTTACGGGTTTCTGCATTTTAATATGCAGTAGAAATGGGAAGCAGGTGAGATTCCTGCACGGTCCCGCCGCTGTATGAGTGAGGCACTTCACAGAATTGCCACTGGTTTTCCGGGAAGGCGTGAAGTATGTCGATGAGCTTAAGTCAGAAGACCTGCCCGCAAATAACACCATGGACTCTACGAGAGATAGGGGGGTGTTGAATCATATAATTATGTTCAATTGTGACCTCTTAAGCTTTAATGGATTAAGAGGTTTTTTTAACTGAACTTTGCAAGAAGTCGCCCAACCTCAAGAATTCTTTGCAAAGACATTTGGTTGTTGTAGATTTATTTATAATAAAATGCTAAATGATAAAATTGAATATTATAAAGAAACAGGTAAAATGTTAAAAAATACATCTGCACAATATAAAGCCGAATTTACTTTCTTAAAAGAAGTAGACAGTTTAGCTTTAGCTAATGCACAAATTGATTTGGAAACAGCTTATAAGAATTTCTTTAGAGATAAATTAATTGGTTTTCCTGAATTCAAAAGCAAAAGAAATAAACAATCTTTCAAGACTAACAACCAAAATGGTACAGTA
>JAAYTO010000105.1 GCA_012523755.1 Clostridium sp.
GTTTGAGTCTAATTTCATGTTTTCACCCACCTTATATGTTTTACTACTGATTACAGTATAACATATAATGGTAGGTCATGTCAATCTGCAATTCATCTCCCACCTAAGAGGTTGGGCGACTTCTTGCAAAGTTTAGTTAAAAGGATGCACGTTATTTTAGCAAAGTAAAATATGGAACTTGCACCATCACTCTCAAATCCCCTCTTTGTGCCAAACATAATTCACATTATATCATATTACATTTATTCCCGTCGATTATTTGTTGACTTTTGGGTTCATTTTAAAATGTGAAGAAAAATATACACCCTTGACTTTTACTTCATATAATCCTATTTACAAATAATCCTACTTACAAATAATCCTATTTACAAAAAATTATCAGGATACTTCTAAAGAAATATCCTGAATCCATCCTTATAAAGTGTCAATTTTTGTTATGGATTAGCAACATACAAAACTTTAAGCCTCACGGAACGAAGCCGCAAATATTCACTTACCCATGTCTCGGATTCCTTTTAACTAACACGGCTGCCTTGGTTACGGCCGAAATAACATCAACTTCAAATTGCTGCTTTAAAGCATTGACTTTTGAATAAAGCTCACCCTTCTCACTCACTATATATTTAGGAGGCAAATCATTAAGGGCAAGTGCAGCTATATCCAACATACATTTTTCGCAGGTGCATACGTTGATGTCGTTAATAATCTCCCTCATTATTGAAAAAACTACTTCCTCCATATAATTCTTTATTTGTTTCATTTCGGTTTTCTCCTGTATACTTTTTTAAGCTATGAAATATCCAGAGTAAATCTCATAATTATATATCGGAAAAAAAATCTCCCATATTAGCGTGTTTACATGGGTGTATATTATTTAAGTGGAGAAAAATTTGGAAGAAACATTGTGAAGTTTTTAGAATATTTTCTTCACCTTTATTTAACACACCCTGTTTGCATAAGTCATTTATGAAATAATCAATAGCAGAACAAATTTAATATATATTTAATGTGCCCAAATACCAATTAAGGATATCCCAACCGAATAGATATGTCACAAAGGTTCCCATAACAATAAACGGTCCAAAGGCATAGGTTTGCCTTTTTTCTCTCCCCTTTAAAAGAATCAATACGAAGCCTATAATGCCTCCAAAAAGAAAGGAAGCCAACAACGCAATACTGGTCATCTTCCATCCCAAAAAGATACCAATCGGTGCAAATATCTTAATGTCTCCTCCGCCCATGGCATCCTCGGTTTTGTAAACCGCATTTCCTACAATCCCAATAAGTAATAAAAGCCCAAACCCAATTATTCCACCTAAAAGAGGGTTCCACCAGCTACGATCTCCATAGATTTCAACCGGCTTAAAAATATTATAAATAAACAAAACTCCTCCACCAATCAATCCTGCTATGACAAGACCGTCAGGTATAATCATGTGGTCGAGATCTATGAAGAATACGACAATGAGTATGGACATCAGGTACGCTGATGCAAAAAAATCAACGGATAGATTATATTTATGAAATAAAAGCACAAAGGTAAGGGACGTTAGAAGCTCAACAATTGCATACCTTGGCGATATTTTATCACCACAGTGCCTGCACTTACCCCTTAAGAAAACGAAGCTTAAAACAGGAATCAAATCCAAAGCAGTGAGTCTATGACCACATTTCATACAATGGGAAGGATTAACGACAATAGACTCATTATTGGGTATTCTGTAAATGCATACATTAAGAAATGACCCAATTAAAAGACCAAGCACACCAAATAATATGTAGTAAAAGGGTATCATTTCCTCACTGAATAAAACCGTGCTCATTGTTTGGTTCATATTATATTCCTCTTTTTCTTTTGTTTTTTATATAATTATACAGTAAAGACCGGTTATTTAAAAGTATTTTTTTTTAGAAAAAAAGACATATTACAAAAATGCTAAATTCTTTTCTAACTTTCCAGCAACCTTTTAATATTTTCCTGGGAAGAGGCATATGCCAAAACATCCTCATAGCTTATAAAATCCTTCTTATAAAGGCTTAAAAGGCTTGAGTCCATAGACTGCATACCAAACTCAGCACCGGTTTGAATCAATGAATCAATTTGATGTGTCTTGCCCTCCCTAATAAGGCTCTTGATCGCAGGGGTTGCAATCA
Source organism: Clostridium sp. (assembly GCA_012523755.1). Taxonomy (GTDB): domain Bacteria; phylum Bacillota; class Clostridia; order Acetivibrionales; family Acetivibrionaceae; genus Hungateiclostridium. The sequence continues at coordinate 2,155 of JAAYTO010000105.1, forward strand.
TTACCTCTACAGCTGCAATACGCCCTGTCTCATCCCGTCTTCGAAGCAATTGCTGTGATATTACTCCCTGAATAACCATCGACAATTGTACCCTCACCCGCTGCTGTCTATAAGGCTCAAAAACATCAATAATTCTGTCAATTGTACTGACAGCACTGGTTGTATGAAGGGTAGATAAAACAAGATGCCCGGTCTCAGCTGCCGTTATGGCAATGGATATGGTATCAACATCCCTCATCTCACCCACCAGTATTACATCCGGATCTTCCCTTAAGGCAGCTTTCAATGATTTTGCATAAGACACGGCGTCATTTCCGATTTCTCTTTGATTTACTATTGATTTTTTATGCTTATGTAAATATTCTATCGGATCTTCCAATGTCAGTATATGACAATCACGTTCTTCATTTATTTGATTGATTATAGATGCCAAAGTAGTGGATTTTCCACACCCTGCAGGTCCTGTAACAAGTATAAGGCCTTTGGTTTTCCGGGCAAGTTTTGATACGACCTCAGGAAGTCCCAACTCCTTTATTGTACTCACCGACAAATTCACAGGTCTGATTGCCGCACTATAAACCCCTCTCTGCTTAAAAGCATTAACCCTAAACCGTCCTATTCCCGACAGGGAAATAGAAAAATCTACTTGTCCAATTTTTTCTAGTTCTTTCCTTTGAGCCTCATTGATAAGCTGGTTAATAAACTTTTCCGTCTCCACTGGTGTAAGGTTTTCTTGACGAAGCCTTACCAGTTTTCCATTTTTTCTAATGGTAGGCGGCACTCCAACAGTTATGTGAAGGTCAGAGCCTCCCTCTTCTGTTACTGAACGAAATAAATCTTTAAAGTCCATAGGTTTTCCTCCCTTAATATAGTCTTATTTTCTTCGTTTATCTTCACTTTTCACAGTATTTCATTTTGATTTGTTTAAGCTTTCCCTCTAAGCATTGCATAAATCTGGTAGTTTTATGGTTTCAGGCAGAGCGA
>JAAYTO010000106.1 GCA_012523755.1 Clostridium sp.
ATTTAAGTCTTCTTAAATATTACCTTGAAGTTAGAGTGTAAACTATGAAACCGCCGTATACGTGAACCGTACGTACGGTGGTGTGGGAGGTCGGTAAATAAAATAATTATTTACCTCCTACCCGATTGCCTAAGAAGGGTGTATGGATTTTTTTATGTATCCATCGTCGAAGGAAGCAATTATTAAGTAAAGAAAGATATTTCATAAACTTAAGTTTTTGAAATATCTTTCTTTATCTTTTTAAAACAGTCTTTAAATAACCTGGTTGCTTGTGCTAATATAAAATTTGAAAATATTAAAAATGAACTCGTTCAGCAAAAGCTGAATATCGAAGATTCAGTAAAAATAATATACTTTAGATTGTGAAAAGGAGTAGGATATGGGTATAAATGTTGTGCTTGTAGAACCGGAAATACCTCAGAATACAGGAAATATTGCAAGAACATGTGCAGCTATAGGTGCAAATTTGCATTTGGTTGAGCCTTTGGGTTTTTCGGTGGAAGATAAATATCTCAAAAGGGCAGGTTTGGACTATTGGAGTGATGTAAAAATAACGTATTATAAGAGCTTTAACGAATTGAGGGAAAAATATAAAGACCATACTTTTTTCTATGCCACTACCAAGGCTCAAAATTCATATACCGATGTGATTTATCCTGAGGATTGTTTTATTGTATTCGGAAAAGAAACAGCGGGTTTGCCGGAAGAACTATTGGCAAGGAACCGGGAATGGTGCATCAGGATTCCAATGAAATCGGACATAAGATCATTGAATTTGTCAAATTCTGTTGCTATAATTGTTTATGAGGCTTTACGGCAAAACAACTTTATCGGATTTAATACAAAAGGAAATCTTACAAAATGTTCATGGCGGTGAAATATGGTTAATAGAGAAAGATTGGTAAACGAGTTTTTAGAATTGGTGAGGATTGATAGTCTTTCCTATAGGGAAAGGAAAATGGCGGATGCTCTTAAAGCAAAGCTGGAAGGTATGGGCTTATCTGTTGAAGAAGATGGAGCAGGGGCAGTAATCGGAGGGAATGCCGGTAATATAATATGCAAGATACAGGGAAGTACGGATGTACCATCCATTCTTTTGATGGCACATATGGATACAGTAGAGCCGGGTATCGGGAAAAACCCGGTGGTCGAAGGAAACATAATAAAAACTGACGGAACAACGGTACTTGGTGGAGACGATGTTGCAGGGATAGAATGCATATTGGAAGCTGTTAGAGTTCTCAAGGAAAACAATCTGGAGCATGGAGATATTTATGTTGTGTTTACTGTGGCGGAGGAATGTGGGCTGCTGGGGGCGAAAAACCTTGAATTAAAAAATATTAATGCCCGGTATGCTTTTGTCATGGATAACGGCGGAGAAATAGGTGAGGTTGCAGTACGTGCTCCGTCGCAAAATAAAATCGATGTAAAAATACTGGGGAGGGCTTCCCACGCTGGACTTGAACCCGAGAAAGGAGTCAGTGCCATTCAGATTGCATCGGAGGCAATAGCAAATATGAAACTAGGCAGAATTGACGAGGAGACTACTGCAAATATCGGGATAATAAGGGGAGGACAGGCGACAAATATAATTTGTGAAAGCATTGATATAAAGGCTGAAGCCCGGAGCAGAAACGAGGAAAAGCTTAAAAAACAAACGGAACACATGAAGAATTGTTTTGAAAGAGCTGCACAAAAATGCGGAGGTGAGGTCGTATTTAATTCGGAGATGCTTTATCCGGCTTTCAGTATTAGTGAGGATGATGAAATCATAACAATTTTAAAAGAAGCCTCGTCAAAAACAAGAATTCAACTTAGATTAGTATCTACCAGGGGAGGAAGTGACACAAATATAATTAATGCAAAGGGTATTAAAGCTGTGGATGTCAGTGTTGGAATGGATAAGGTGCACAGTCAGAAAGAGCAGATATCCATAGATGACATGATAAAAGCTGTCGAATTTTTGATTGCAATAATTACTTCTGTTAAGAATGTTTTTCTACCTTTATAACCTTTGTATGGAAATATTAACAATACTGAAGTATAATATATTGGGGTATTTGAATAGTTAAAAGTGCAATAAGATTATAGATAACTATTGTATGGGTGGTTGAATGTTATGATTTGGAAAACGAACTTGTTAGGTAAGAGAATAAAAAATTTAAATGAACAATACTTCAGTGACTGGTATAAAAAATCAGAAATTACTTTTTATATTTTAATTTGCATTGTAATGGGCATAATACAGAGCTCTAACGCAGATCATGATGCTGCGATTAATATTCGGGGTTATATCAGCCATATACAATCGACAATTGTAATTCTTATGGCATTTCGGTATGGTTATTTTGGGTTTTTAGTATCATCTGTATTAATTGCCACTGAAACATTTTTCATAATAAGGGAGTGTTTTGTAAATTTTGATAATTATTTGTTGTTGGGGTTGACTTTGAAGCTGTTTACAATACTGATTGCATGTTTTATTGCAGTTCTGACAAACAGGCAGCAGATTCAGAACAGAAAGCTTGAGATAATGGCAATTACCGATGAGCTGACCGGGGCATATAATCAGAGGTTTTTTCATATGATACTTGACGACGGAATCAAAAGAGCTCAAAAAAACAAGTGTTCTGTTGGACTTATTATGATAGATGTCGACAATTTTAAAATGTATAATGACATATACGGGCATGACTTTGGAGATGAAATATTGAAATCGACTGCAGCGATATTAAAAAAAATAGTGAAGGAAGAAAGCTACGTGTTTAGGTGCGGTGGGGATGAATTTGCAGTTATTTTCAGAAACACAGACTTGCAGCACTTGGAGTCTATGGCAAATAATCTTAGGAAAGAGTTTGAAAGGTTAAAAAAGGACTACTACAGGGACGACATATATGACAAGGTTACATTATCCATTGGTTTGTCCGAATATCCCAACATGTCAAAAAGTAAAGATGAGCTTGTATATCAAGCGGATATGGCATTGTATCACGCAAAGAATCTTGGCAAGGACAAGGTACATCTTTATCAGGATGCGATATTGCAGCTCAGAAAAAATATCAGTTCGGATCATCAGCAGCTTATCGGAATATTTAAAGGCTTGTTAAGCACTATTTCTGCGAAAGACAAATATACCCATGGGCATTGTGAACGGGTTTCCGCTTATGGAGTAATGATAGGAGAAGCTCTTAATATGAGCTTGAAAGAAATAAGCATAATTCAGTATGCCGGGTTATTGCATGATATCGGGAAAATAGAAATGCCCAAAAACATACTTAATAAGAAAGAGGAGTTGACTGAAGAAGAGAAAAATTATTTAAGGCAACACCCGATTTATAGTGAAAATATCCTTGAACCTTTAGGCGAGATAGATTTACTTACAGATTATGTGAGACATCATCATGAAAGATATGATGGAAAAGGCTATCCCGATGGACTGGCGGGAGCAGAAATAAGCCTTGGTGCAAGGATACTGTGTGTGGCTGATTCCTTTGATGCAATGGTATCCGAACGCCCATACAGCAAGAGCATGACCATGGAACAGGCATTTAAAGAACTTGAAAAGAATGCCGGAACCCAATTTGATCCGGAGATTGTCAAGATATTTATTAAGATAATGAAAGCAAGGGCAGCTTGAATTATAGCGTTTACACATTGATACCGGTTTTTTACCGTCGGGATCAAGTTTTTTTAACAAATTGTGCTGAAATATTGCAAAATATATTAATTAATGATATAATAATTGTAATATTAATACAGCATATTAATTTCTTAGAAATGATGATTTGTTTTTTTAGTGGAGCAACCTATTTACATTTGAAGACGCATTTTGATGAACTTTGAGAGGTCCTATGAACAGATTGTATTATTTCCCAAAAAGAAAGAGAAAAGCTATTTATCGGTATTGCAAAATACTATCTACAGAGTCTTTTATTCCTGATAGAGTTGTTGAGAACAAAGAAATAATTGAAAACAATCACATGACTTTTAAAAGTGATGCAATTGTAAAGTCGATTGGAGTAGAAAGAAGGCACATTGCACAAAACAATGAGGATGACAGTGACCTGCTTTTAAAATCAGCAAAGGGATGTCTAAAAAAATTCGGTATATTGCCAGACGATTTATCCAGAATCATTGTAAATAAGTTCATGGGAGATAATTTGTTGCCGATGACGGCAAGCAGGCTGCAGAGCAAGTTGGGAAGTAAAACTGCGGTACATGCCTTCGATATTGACGGAGGAACTTCATCCTTTATTTATTCTGTTGATGTGGCTTCAAGATTTATAAATTCGGGTGATGATTATATTCTTATTTCATCCGGTGGCATTCATACAAAATTTGCAAATAAGACGGATCCAAGGGTTGCCTTTTTGTTCGGGGATGCTTCGGCTTCAATACTTTTAGGTTATTCACAGGAAAAACACATATTATCGAGTTATCTGTATTCAAATCATAGGTACATTGATCTGGCAAAAGCAAAGAGTCCTTTATCTATGACATCAAAGCTTGAAGATGTAATGAAAAACGGTTTGATGAATACTGTGTTAGATAGCTATAAAATAGATAACTGGAAAATTGCTGAGGACTTTTATAGAGAGGCAACCGCGGAGGTGGCTGAAAATATCCTTGAAGAAAGTGGCCTTGGCATGAAGGATATTGATCTAGTCTTGGTTACAGAAAACAATAAAAGAATATGGGAGTTGACTTTGGAGACCTTGGGGGTGGGTACCGAAAAAAGTATTTCCTTGATAAGAGATTATGGAAACACCATGTCAGCAATGCTTCCTTTACTCATTGATTATGGGTTGCGTTCCGGAAGGATTGAGGAGGGTATGAATATTATGATGATATCCCATGGGGAGGGATTTAGCGGCGGAGGCTTGATCTACAGGGTGTAATGATAACATTGCATTTTCCGATAGGGGGTGGAATAATGGACTATGATTATACTGAGATTTATAACAAAACAAAAGATATAATAGTTGATTATTTAAGATTAGAGGAAAGAGAGATTACACCAAAGACAGACCTTGTGGAGGATCTTTGTGTGGATTCCATCGCTCTTGCTGAGTTGGGCTTCAGGATTTCTGAGGCTTTTTCAATTCCAATGATTGATCCAAAACCTGAGATGCTTATAATGCAGAATCTTGTTAGCTTTATAAAGGACAATATAAAGAACAGTGTTTCACAATAGAATAAATTGTTTGTTTTTAGATTAATTGATTTGAAAGTACTATTAAGTAGTGTGTTATCAAATTACCTATGTCAAAAGAGAATCCGAGAATCTTGACGATTCAACAAGTTTGCAGGGTTTTTATCTAGCAAATGTTTGAGAAACACTATAAAGTACTTATGATTAGGGTGATATTATGAATACAGAGATTAGATATCCAAAGATAAAGCCATTAAATTTGAAGAGAAATGCAAGGATAATTTCTACAGGAGTTGCACTTCCCGATAGAGTTGTAACAAATCAGGATATTATTGATGCTTATAATTTAATAGCAACAGACCGGGCTGTTCAGTATTCATTGGGGATCAAGGAAAGAAGATGGGCTGATGTTGACCAGAGGCTGGAGGATTTGATGGCCAAGGCTGCCCGGCAATGTTTGGACAGGGCAGGTATTGATATTGACAGGGTTGACAGGGTTATATATTCAAGGCTTCTGGGGGACTATCAGATTCCGGCTTCGTCTGTTAATGCTCTAAGAGGCTTAGGGGCAAGAGCAGGGATACCCGCCTTTGATATTTCTTCTGCATGCAGTGGCTTTTTGCACGCCATGGACATAGCTATACGGTTTATTGATTCCGGAGATGATTATATTCTTGTTATAGGGGGAGGGATAGCTTCTAGAGGTATTCAGATATTGAAAAAACCCGATCCCAGTACGGTGTTTTTGCTGGGGGATGCAGTGGTTGCTATGCTTATTGGTTATACCGAGGTCAGACATTTTCTATCCTCATATATTATGACTAATCATTTTTTGTATGATACGACGTTTATTCCCTTTGGGACAAGTCTTTTAAAAAATAATCCTGATGAGCTTGATTTTGATGTATTTAATATGAGCGTTTCCGACGGGAAATTGATTTTGAAAAATGCAGTGGAATATTGTCGGTTACTGGCAGAAAAACTTTTATCCGATACGGGACTTTCGCTGAATGAAATTGATTTTTTTATCACCACGGATCAATCCAAAAAAATATGGGAAGCTCAGCTAAAAGTATTGGGTGTACCCTTTGAAAAAAGTCTCAGCCTCTTTTATAAATATGGAAATACAGTAGCGGCAATGAGTCCTTTAATATTGGATGAGCTTATTTCTTCCGGCAGGTTAAAAAGAGGGGATTTGGTCATGATGATGGCTCATGGTGCCGGGTCTAGCAGTGCGGGTATGATTTTCAGGTACTGAAGGTAAAACATGCATATATAAACCGTGTTACGAATTTAGGCTTGTTTTATTGTTTATAGATCATGGCTTATTAGATATTGGGGGGAGGGAATAAAATGAATTATTGTGATCTATTGTTTCAGACCGAAAACAAAGACCTTGATAGGGAAATAATCATTGATGCCGAAAACGGGAAAAGAATTGACTTTAAAGGTCTTGAGGAACAAGTACTAAAGGTTGCCGGTTTTCTTAAAGCTAAAGGATATAAGCCCGGTACTGTTATTTCAACGCATATATACAACAGTGCTGAGGCCGTTATTGCCTTTTTGGCAATACAGTACATAGGTTGTGTTGTTTGTCTTATAGATCCTCTATTTACAGCGGAGGAAGTACCCTATTACATACAGGATTCCTGTTCTGAAGGTATATTTACATATCTTGAAAAGGATCAACTGGAAGGTGTTGCAAAGTCAGGGGTTGAAGTGATAAATGTAGATGAGATAGAAAAAATATGTCGGGCGGACGTTCCGTTATCTTATAAGAAAATTGAAATGTATAGCTTTAAAAAAGACGAACTTGCCATGCTTTTATATACATCGGGTTCCACTTCCACACCTAAGGGAGTAATGCTTACCACCGGTTGTTTCTATACTTTTCTTGAAAAGAACCATAAATCAATGTATAGGTATGAGCCGGAAGATCGGCTTCTTTGTTTTGTTCCCTTTTCCCATGGATTTGGTTCCATTTCTTTGTTAATTCCGGCGTTGGCCTACAAGACAGCCATCGTTTTTTTAAAAACTTTCCATCCGGTAAAAGTTATTGATACTATAATAAAAGAGAATATTACCCATATTTTTGGTGTACCCACCCATTATCAACAGCTATTAAAATATAATTCCCTCAATCTTATCCAAGGAAAGCTAAAGGCGGCATTTTGTTCGGCAGCACCTCTAAGTTGTGAGATTTCTCACTCATGGTACGAAAAAACCGGAGCATACCTTGATGAGGGGTATGGCATGAGTGAATCCACTACACTTATTTCCACAAGGATGTCCAGGCTTCCGAAAGAATCGGGAGATGTGGGATATCCGCCTGACGGTATCATTGAACTTCAGGTTGTTGATGAGGAGGACAGACCGGTTGAAGATGGGGTAATCGGAGAATTGAGACTAACAGGAGAGGGGTTGATGTTGGGATACTTTAATCGCCCGAAGGAAACAGAAGAACGACTGAAAAACGGTTGGCTTTATACGGGAGATCTGGGATACAGAAGGGAGGATGGTTCCTTTGTGGTATGCGGAAGAAAAACAGAATTCATTAATGTTGCCGGTCTCAAGATTTCTCCTGTTGAGGTTGAGACCGTATTGAATTCGCACGCTGATGTTATTGACTCTGTTGCCGTTGGGGTTTTTGACGAGACCTATGGAGAGGTTGTAAAGGCGTTTGTCATAAAAAAGGAAGAGTCAACATTAACGGAACGGGAATTAATCAAATATTTATCAAAAAAGCTTGCAAAATTTAAGGTGCCCAAATATATATCTTATGTTGCTGAGTTTCCACGAAACAATATTGGGAAAATAGACAGAAAAGCGTTAAAAAATATGTAAAAATAGAGGGTGTTTTTATGAATGAGGCAAGTTCAAAGTTCGTGGATGAATTGGCGATAAAAAGGCTTTTAAATGAAAAACTTCAAAAAGTAACTCACCGCTCCAAGCCCTGTGTTTTTCATGACCTTTGGAAAACTTTTGATGGACTTGAGGAGTGCAAGCTTGATTTTTCCCATGTAAAAATTGTTAAAAACGGTGTCCATGGGGAGAATTTCGAATTTGGGTCTTTTGAAAAAAAACAAAGTTATATCGAAAACAATACAGTATATCTTTATTGTCACCCTTCTAAAAATCCGCTGGGCAATATTCTGTTTTTGCATGGATTGTTTGATGGTAATATGCAAAATTATGCATTTCTAGTCAGGATGTTGAATGAATTGGGGCTCAATGTTTACTTCATGGTACTTCCCTATCATTATGTAAGAAGACCCAAAAGCAGTGCTTTTAGCGGAGAGTTTTTTGTAAGTGCAGATCTTGAAAGATCACATAATGCTTTTAAACAGTCAGTGTTTGATGTTGAAGCTTCCCTTCAGCTAATAAGACATTATAGCCGGTTGCCGTGCTTGCTTGTGGGATATAGCATGGGAGGATGTATAGCTTTCCGCTACCATATTTTAAGGGGGAGATCCGACGGGACGTTTATTATTAATCCGGTTACGGACTTATTGTCACTTATATGGGAAAACCCTTTGATGTCTACAATAAGAAGGGATCTTGAGATTTGCGGTTTTGATAGAAATAAAGTATATCTTGTTTTTAAGGAACTGGATCCCTGTGAGAATTTAAATTCGGATTTTAGTGCCGGTAATATTGGAGTTGTATACTCTATTTACGATCAGATTATTGGAGAAGAAAAGAATAGAATATTTATTGAAAGAGTTGCAAAAGCAGGGCTACAAAACATATTGGAATATCATGCGGGACATTTAAACATTTTAAGAGTACCTAAGCTTTCAAAAGATATTTTTGATTTTTTTGTTAAGTGTAATAAATGTTAATTATGTGAGATTCGCTAATAATTCTTTGGGTTCTTATTTTATAAAAGGAAAGGTTATGGTCATAAGGGTCCTTGTAATAGGTTTGATGTACTTCATTGTGTTTTGGGCATAAATCAAAAATCTATAAAAGGGAGGTTATACTATGAGCAACTACTTTTATCCCGAAGAACGTATAGCAATAGTAGGAATGGGGGCGTTAATGCCCGATGCGGAAAATGTAAACTTATTTTGGAACAATATTCTTAATAAAAAAGTTTCCATAAAAGCAGTACCAGATCGAATAATGAATAAAAGGCTGTATTACGATCCGAAAGTTCTTGGAAAGGCCAATAAGAACGACAAATCCTATACAGAGATTGCTGCAATTCTTGATGTTGAGGATTACGCTTCCTTGAGCAGCAAATTTAGAATTCCTCCAGCAGTAGCCGAGCATATGGATCCCAACCAGCATATGGTGATATACTGCGTTGATCAGGCTTTACAATCGCTGGCAAGTGCTAATATAAACAAGGAACGTACAGCGGTTATAATGGGGACCGGTGCTCCCGGACACCAATACAACAATGTGGTTCGGAGGAACTTTTTTGTTAAGCTGATAGATTATTTGCAGCACAAATCCGGATTGGATTCTTTTCTCAAGCATTCACAAATGGATAAGTTTTTTAAGGAGTTTTCCGAATTTGCACTAAAAGACTCAATTCCCATTACCGAAGATACTGCTCCGGGCATACTCCAAAACATAATAGCTGCCAGAATTACCAACCTATTTGGGATTTCAGGCCCGTCATATACTGTAGACGCTGCATGTGCATCTGCCCTTGCTGCTTCTATAAATGGCGTTATGGGACTTTTAAGAAGGGAATATGATGCAGTGATTACCGGTGGGGCGGATGTTACTTTGGATGATGGATCCTTTACAGTTTTTTCTGCCATAAATGCTTTATCCCCGGATGGATCCTATCCTTTCGATGCCCGAGCCAATGGTTTTGTGATGGGGCTTGGAGGGACTGCACTGGTTTTGAAGAGGTTGGAGGATGCCATAAGGGACGGTGACAGAATATATGCACTTATATCCGGATACGGTCAGGGAAGCGACGGTAAAGGAAAGCATATAGCCGCACCCAGTGAAAACGGACAGTGCCGTGTAATCAAAAAGGCTTTTGAAATGGCACAATACGGTGCAGACACCGTAGAATATATAGAAGCCCATGGAACCGGAACACCGGTGGGGGACGTTGCTGAGATAAATGCATTAAAGAAGGCATTTAAAGAGATGGGAGTAGGGAAAAGGGAATACTGTGGAATAAGCTCTGTAAAGTCGAATATCGGTCATTTAAGGTATGCAGCGGGGGGAGCCGGATTGGTAAAGGCGGCTATGGCATTGTACGAGGGGGTTCTGCCTCCGACTGCTGGTATTGAGACTGTAAACCCGAAGCTGGAGTTGGAGGGTTCCCCCTTTTACATACTGACGGATAGGAAACAATGGGAAAAAAGCACATCTCATCCTAGAAGAGCAAATGTAAGTGCTTTTGGATTTGGAGGAGCGGATTATCATATTGCCCTTGAGGAGTTTAGACCAGAGTTTGTAAAAAAGATATATGCTTTTTTGAAGGATGAGAATTGTTCTGCACAGTCAAAGATACCCTGTGTGAATAATTCATGCACGGAACCCAAATTACCTTATCTGAATAATTCATGTACAGAACCAAAGCTACCTTATGTAAACAACTCTCCCACAAGAAGCGAGAAAGAATCGTGTCCTGCCACCTACCCCACCGAAAGCGAGAGAGAAGAGTATCCGGTTAGTTGTCCTTATGAAGACTGTTCACTGGAAGTTGTACTTTTCTCGGGTAATTCTTTAGATGAGATCAATGAAGGATATTTAAGGTTTATTAAAACTTTAAAAGAATATTCCGACTTTTCACAGACGGTATTGTTTAACAACCTTTGGGCTTTACCGAAGAAAAGAATGCGGCTTGCCATATGTGTTCGCACCGTAAATGAATTGGAGGAGCGGTGGAATCTATTTAATAAGTCGGTACAACAAAGCGGCCTTATAAATACCCAAGGGCTTAACATAAAAGGTATATACTTTGGGGAAGGAGATGCACTGACTTCGGATAAGGCAGCATGGATGTTTCCGGGTCAGGCTTCGCAGTATCCGAACATGCTTAAGGAAATATATGAGGGTTATCCACAGATAGAATCTCTTTATACGCAGGTTAATGCACTATGGAAAGCCAGATACGGCAATGAAATAATGCCGCTGATTTTCGGGGATGATGAAGAGCACCTGAAGAAGGAGCTTATTAACACAAGAAATACACATCCGGCCGTATTCTTAAGTGATATTGCCATGTTTAAGCTTTTGACGGAGTCCGGGGTAAAAGCAGACTATATGATAGGCCATAGCCTTGGTGAGATTGCAGCTCTTTATGCCAGTGGTATGCTGGATTTAAAATCCGCGGTGGCTTTGGTAGGCGAGAGGGGCATGGCTTTCGACAGTATACCGGAAGAAAGCCGTGGACTTTTGATGAGCATTATGGCTGACCGCCCACAGGTTGAAGAGATGATTGCAAGGAGCGGTCTTAACTTAAGCCTTGCTAATATTAATTCACCGGAACAGACGGTTGTAGGAGGAAAACAGGATCAAATCCTGCGAATGGAAGAGTATTTGTCCCAAAACGGGGTTTTGTTTAAGAGGCTTGGTGTATCCCACGCATTTCATACAGAGCTTGTATCCCAAGCAGCAGAAAGCTTTTACAGCAAAATCAAGGACATGGTGTTTGATGTGCCAAAGACCAAGGTTATGGCTTGCCACAGGGTGGATTTTTATCCCGATACCAAAGACGGAATGAGTAGCATGCCTTCATTGCTGAAAGATCAAATAAATTCGTTGGTCTGCTTTAAAGATGCTGTATTAAAGCTTTATGAAAAGGGTGTGAGAGTTTTTGTTGAGTCAGGCTCTTCATCGGTGCTTACAAACCTTGTAAAGGTTATTCTTGATGGCAAGGATGTCAGGGTTGTGGCGTCAAACAGTAAAAGGAAGGATTCCAAAGAGGGATATAAAGAGTCTTTGGCAGAGCTTTTTGCCTGCGGTATGGATGTTTGTACTCTTCCTTCAAAAAAAGATATGGGATTGCGTTCGGAAAGCGAGAAAAAGAACAACAAATACTCTGCCGTACCCTTGAAGAAGGACAGCATTGTGTATAGTGGGGTTTCTGTCGGATTGCCGGGTACATATAAAAATGTATTTTCCGATAACAACTTCGATCTGATTTTTGAAGGTAAAAACCTTATAGAAATGCTGACCGATGAAGAGGCAAGCAGCATGGTGGATTTAAATATCACAAGGCTTATAAAAAACGAAAAGGAAACCGCTTTTAAGAAACTGTTATCAATTAATGATGTTATAAGGCTTGCCGGGAAGCTTGGCAAGATTGATATGCTAAACGACTATAAAATTGACGAGAAGGTACTGAGGCAGATGACCGCGACTGTGTGTGCGGGAGTTGCTGCAGGATATGAGGCTCTGAAGGATGCGGGTATTCCTCTTGTAAGAGAGCATATAAAGACTTCAACAGGAACTTCTCTGCACGGAAGGCTTGTGCTTCCGGAGGACATGCAGGAAGACACCGGAATAATTTTTGCCAACGGGTTCTTAGCGGTGGAACCTTACATAAGTGAGGTTTCAAGGTATGTTGCATCTAAATTCGGAGCAAAGTCAAGAAATGACTTAACTGATTTTTATGAAAAGGTGATTGAGAGGGTAAGCGACAATGAAGTGAGGAAGCTTTTATCCGATTGGTTTGTATTTCACTACTCAAAGCTTTTAGGAGACTTGGGAGAAGAAGATATTTATGAATTTAATCGTGATTTTATGGCATTGATATCTTCACAGGCAAATAACAGGCTTGCCCAGTTTATCGGGGCAAGGGGTCCGAATTTCCACATCAGTGCCGCCTGTTCTTCCACTGCCACTGCGGTTACCATTGCTGAGGATCTTATCCGGGGCGGGCATGCAAGGAGAATGATTGTTATCGGTGCTGAAAATGCTACATCAAAAACGACTCTGCCCTGGGCCGGTGGATGTTTCTTAAGTACTGGTGCTGCTACTACTTCTTCCGATGTCTTCGAGGCAGCGGTACCTTTTGATAAGAGAAGAAACGGAATGATTCTTGGGGCAGGTGCTCTAGGGCTGGTAATGGAAAAGGAAGAAGATATAGAGAGAAGGGGCATGAATGGAGTTTGCCGTATTTTAGGCACCCATTCCTTTAATACTGCCGGGCATCAGTCAAAGATTGATAAAAACGCTTATTGTATTGAGTTGGACAGGTTCATGGCCAGAATGGAAAATGAGCATGGTTTTGACAGAAACAGCATTGCGCCGAAAACGGTGTATTATTCCCACGAAACCTTTTCGCCAAGAGAAGGGGGCTGTGCCCAGACTGAAGCGGCAGCTCTTAAAAGGACTTTTGGAGGAAAATACAAGGATATAAAGGTCATCAATACTAAAGGAATAACCGGTCATACCATGGCGGCATCCATAGAAGAGGCTATAGCTGCGAAAGCCTTACAGTATCAAAGAATTCCGCCAGTGGTAAATTTCAAACAGCCCGATCCCGATTTGGAAGGCTTGAATTTGTCCCAGGGCGGTTCTTACAGCTTTGAGTATGTTATAAGGATGGTAGCAGCATACGGGGGTCAGGGAAGCTACCACCTATTGCAAAGAATAGCATGCACAGAAGACAGGATATTTGATAAAAAGCGGTATAACCAATGGCTGTGCGAGGTTACCGACTCGAGGGAAGCAAAGCTTAAAAATTGCGGAAGAATTCTCGTGGCAGAGGCGGCGGAAGGTTTATTAAAGGAATCGATGGAAAAACCAAGTTTCTTAAGCCCGGGAGTACCCGGGGCATGTATGACAGAAACCGAACTGGCAGAGGAAAATGAAGGCCCGGTTGAAAAAAGTGTGAGTGCACAAAAACCGAATGAAGAAAGCACGGCAGTTCAAAGCATGAATACGGGTAATTCAAATACCGAAAGCCCGGTCATAATAAGCACCAATAGGGGAAATACGAATGCCGAAAGCCCGGTCATAATAAGCACCAATAGGGGAAATACGAACGCCGAAAGCCCGATTGCACAAAGTCATGATATGGTGGATGAGATTTTGGACATATTTTCGGAAATAACAAAATACCCTAAAGAAATGCTTGACCTGACCATGGAGATTGAAGCCGATTTGGGCATTGATACGGTTAAGCAAGCCACTATTCTGTCTATAATCTCGGAAAAATACGGTATTCTTCAGGAAGAGAGCTTAAGGTTTTCGGATTATCCTACCATCGGACATATACTGGACATGGTTCAACAAAAGGTTTTGAGTGAGGGTAAATTTGAGGAAAGTTCGATGGTGCAGCAAAAACCGACAGAGGAAAAACCAATTGCCGAAAATCCGGTCAATGAAAGCTGGGATGAAAAAACAGAAAAGCCGGGTATTGGCTCTATATTTACATCATACACAGATGAGGCTGTAATGAACATTCCCGTCAAGAACTTAGAAGATGAAGTTTTTGAAATTGTGTCCCGGGTGACCAAATACCCTAAAGAAATGCTGGAGAAGGATATGGAATTGGAAGCCGATTTAGGCATCGATAATGCAAGTTACAGCGAATTATTATCGATGCTCGGTGAAAGGTTTGACACGCTTGAATCCGGCAATCTGATTTCCTGCAAGGCCGGTACTATAGATGAAATTATAGATTGCATTAAAAAATACCATAGCGATTCTTCAGGTTTGGGCTGTAAGGATGCCGCACGGGAAGACGGAATGAAGTGCCTTGTAAAAAACAGCAGCGGTTTTGAGAAGAATAATGAAGAAAGGGAGCTTTGCCTTCAGATACCTGTTTTTGTGGAAGATCAAGCCGGTGAGAAAGACTTGGATTTAAAAGACTGCAAAATATGGGTTATCGGCGATGACAAGCTATCGGTTGAAAGGGTATCCGGCTATTTGAAAAACCGGAAGTTTGATGTCGAGGAGTTCTTGTTTAAACCCTTTGAAGAGGATGAGCACCTTATAAAAAGAGTCCGTGATTTTGTAAGCGGAGAAGGGAATGTAATTATAGATTGTTCCCATATAGCTGCGAACGTAGAGTTTGATTCAATTGACAGGCAGGAACAGGAGGGATGGTTATTCCTGGGCAGTGAGGCAAGGTTTATATTCTACAAGGAACTTTCCCAAAGGCTTAAAGACCCGAAAATCAGAATTGTATGTGCAGTATCGATGGATGGCTGGCACGGTTATTCGAACAGGGATGAAATCCGTATAGATCCTTTTTATGGGGCATTGAGCGGTTTTTACAAAGGACTTGGAAAAGAATGGGGTAATTCGGTTGTGAAAGTTGTTGACTTGGGAATGAATGAAGGCGGCAAGCTCGAGGATAAAGCTATCGAGATGTTATGCAGTGAAACCGAGTCTTCTTCAAAGGACTGTGAAATCGGATACAGGGATGGAAAAAGGTATGTTTTCCGGGTGGATTATCTGGACCGAACGAATTTTAAAGAAGCGGACATCCCACAGAACCCGCACTTTCTGATAACGGGCGGAGGACATGGAATCAGCTCGGAAATAACCCGGGGGCTTTCCAGAAGGTTTAAAGCTAAATTTACAATAATTAGCAGAACAGAATTGCCGGATAATATCGAAGAGCTTTCTAAGCTCGATAAGGAAAAGCTTGATAATGTCAAGGAGGATATTAAAACAAGACTGGAGGAGGCTCATGGACGGGTAACTCCCGCAATGCTGGAACAAGAGGTTAGAGCCCTTGAAAACTCCCTATCGATTAAAAGGCTTATAGAAGAAATTGAATCGCACGGCAATGAGGTGCTGTATTTGTCTTGCGACGTCAGGTGCTATGAAGATTTGAAGAGGGCTATAGAGCAGGCCGTCGGAAAAAGCGGACCGGTCAATATCCTTATCCATGGGGCCGGGATTGAAAAGAGCAGGCTGTTATCCCAGAAAAAAAGGGAGGAATTTAGGGAGGTTTTCTCCGTGAAGGCTGAGGGAATATGCAATCTTTACCGGTTTCTAGACTTAAAGGAATTAAAAGCGGCCTTTGCTTTCTCATCCATATCTGGCAGATTCGGTAACGAAGCACAGATTGACTATTGTTCGGCAAACAGTTTTCTAAGCAGCTTCATGGCTATGGTGAGGGCAAAGCATAAACACATATATGCATTAAGTATTGCATGGTCTGGATGGAAAGACTTGGGTATTGCCTGGAGGAATGAGTATGTAAGAAATCATTCCGAGGAAATGGGGCTGAATCTGATTGAACCTTCTAGGGGAACGGCAGAGTTTATCAATATTCTGACCGGCAGTCTTGAAACCAGGGAGATTATCGTAAGTAAGGGACTTACACGGTTTACTGGTGAAAAGATGTCACGAAGGGTTTATAATAGCAAACCGATGATTGATTGGGTCAGCATAAGAGACGGAAGAGTTGAAAAGGCATTCAGGGTTTTTTCTCCTAAAAGGGATGCAATTATCGACCACCACAGGCTGGGAACAGTACCCCTCGAACCGGCGGTGGCATACATGGAAATGGGTGCCCAGCTCCATACAATTATGTTTGGAGAGAGCAAACAGTATTGCTTCAGAAATGTCAGAATCGACAAGCCCTTAAAGTTCTTTAGGGAAGAACCGAAAGAAGTGGTGGTTCAACTTAAAGAAGACAGGGAAAGACGGTGCTTTGACATGGAAGCATGCACGTACCTTGACAACAGTTACGCAAACTTGGGGTTGATATCTTTAAGCAGCATGAATGTGAGCGATGACCCGGGAGAATACCAGCACCTGCTTTCTATTACAGAGCTTGAAAATGAGCCTATGGAGGAGGGTTATACCCGAGAGTCTCTTCAAAAATTCAGTGAAGAAAACAAGAACTCTATCCGGTTGGGAACTTTGTTCATTGATGACCGAAAAGAAAATAATGTTTTTAAATACAACAAAAACGGTGCGGTTATTTCCATGGTAATGCCCCAAGAGGAAAAAACCAATAAAAAGTATAATCTGGACAAGCTTCTGATTAATCCTGCTTTTATGGATTCGGTTTTTCAGGTTTGCGGTATACATTCACAGGTTAATGCCGATGAGGTTTATCTTCCATGGGAGGCTGAAGAGTTTGGCGTGATAAATGTTCCCAGGGAAATCATGAATTATAAGGCTTATTCAAGATTAAAGTATAAAAGTGGAGATACAAAGGTGTATGATGTCATTATGCTCAATGAAAGAAATGAAGTGTGCTATTACGCAAAAAGTGTAAAGATGAGGGTTATTCATTTATGATTAAAAACGGAAAAGAAGAGCAAGGAGAAGTTGAGAGGCTACTGAAAACCCACCTGGGTTCGTTGACAGGGAAATATGGTTTTTCCTTTCATGTTGTGGATATGAGGGAGATAAACCGCAAGGTCCACACAAGGGAATTAACCCTGTCTTCCCTTTTGTCGGATAAAGAACTCCAGTATCTTTTGGGTTTAAAAAACAAAAAGAATTATATACAGTGGATATCGGGAAGGTATGCGGTAAAGTCTGCATTTTTTAAATACAAGTATGAAGAGCAGAGTGTGATGGATTTAAAATGTGTGGACGTGTTAAGGGGAGAGGATTCTGCACCGTATATCCTGCAGCATCCTGACATTTGTGTGTCAATTACCCATTCCTTCCCGTACTGCATTGGGGTTGTGTCTAATAGAAAGATAGGTATAGATATTGAAAAAGTATTTAATCCGAAAGATGCATTGATTAAGCGGTATTTTTCCGAAGGAGAAAGGGAGCACCTTGAAAGCCTCCTTGGTACTGAAGAGTATTCAAAAAAGGCAACAATTTTGTGGACAAGGAAAGAGGCCGTTTCAAAGGTTTTGAAGCTGGGGATGAACATGGACTTCAAGACGGTGGATGTACTTATTGATGAAATATGCTCTATTGGGGAGGACAAAGAAGCAATAAGCATGTCATCTTTTACATGCAATGATTTCTGCCTGTCGGTTGCAGTTGGCCGATGCTGTAATTTGAAAGTTTAACGGTATTTAAAACAATCATCTCTAAAATTCTAATCTATTCTAGTCTATTTAATTCCTGTCCTTATTTAATTGAAACCGGTTGTTATTAGCCCGGAAAAAGTAGAGTGCCTGGTTTGGTATGCGACATACGATGCGGTTAAAACACAGGCGGAGAAAGTCCTAAACGGTGAATATGACAAGACTAGATTTTTTATACATTCATTTAAAGACAAATTACCCAGTGACAATCACGATGACTACATGACAATATACTGTACGTTGAAGGTAAAAAACAGAAGCATTTTTCATATGAATACTGTTGAAACCGTTGCTTTTGAACTGGGGGATTTTAAGGAAAATGTGTTGTTTTCATATTCGTCTGACTTTGCAGTATCCGGTGGTACATGGAGGTTTTCGGAAAGCGAAGAGACCTTTAGATTAGATGTGTATGTTGGAAATATGGACGAAAATGCCGTCAGGGATCTTGGTTAAAGGCATAAAGGCAAAAGTTGTATATGAGGGAGATTTTATTGTAGTCAGGGAAAAATTGTTGATTTCAGTGAATGTAAAAACATAACTGTGGAGTTTGCAAAGAAAGATTAAGAAAGAGGATTTTTGCGAGATTATATTTACCCCAAAATGCACGGTGAAATCATGAAGGAAGATTAAGCCATGGCATAAATTACAGATAAACTTTATTGAGCCTTTGTAGTAAGATATTACCCATAGATAATGAAAAGTGGGGTTATACTAAATGGGTAAGAAATTATACAAAGGGAGC
>JAAYTO010000107.1 GCA_012523755.1 Clostridium sp.
GAATGTTCATGAAAAAGTTTGTGTCAATTGTTCTCTGTATTATCTTTCTCTTAAGTTTTCTTTCTGCATGCGGACAACCTCAGACATCTGCTGTAGCATCAGATACTCCTGCAGCAAGTGTTAAACCCTCTGACTCTCCGAAAGCAAGTGAACCCGCACCGGAAGCTCCCGGTAAAAAGGAAATTTCCCAGGGACTGAAAATAGGATACGGTGTTTCAACATTAAATAACGGTTTTCATCAGGCACATGCAACCTGGGCTGAAAAATATGCCAAGGAGAAGTATGGCGCAGACGTCCAGATTTTTGACGGCAATTCGGATGCAAATGTAATGGCTCAGAACTTTGATCAGGCTGTTGCACAAGGGCTGGACATGGTTTCATTGCATATATGGCAGGGTGAATCAATTAAAGCGGCGGCATTAGAAGCTGTTGATAATGGAATGGTAATAACTACATACTTTGATAAGATTCCCGGTTTTGCTAATCCTCATATAATGCCCGGAGAAGCAGAGATTTCTGAGCAAATGGGTAAAATCGCAGCAGAACAATGGAAAAAAGCTCATCCTGATAAGCCAATTGTATTTGTACAGATTGGCTGGCCTGAGCATGAAGGTGTAACTGTTGGCCGAACAGATCCTTTCGTAAAAGGTGTCTTAAGTGTTGATCCTACGGCTAAGAATTTAGGATGTATGGACGCCAGTAAAGGTGCTGACGCTGCATTTAAAGTAACTCAAGACTTGATACAGGCAAATCCGGACATTAATATAATCTATTCGGAAGCTGCTGACTTAACAGTTGGTGTTTTGCCTGCACTCCAACAGCTCGGAAGAGGAAAGATGGATAATGGTGTTCCGTTAACAGAAATCCTCTGTAGTGTCGACTGTCCTGAAAATGAATTAATAAGCATATTTGATCCAAACAGCTCATTGAAAATGTCAATGGGTCTTCCTCCAAAAGAAACAGCAATGGTGAGAATCGATACCATGATGAAGATTTATACCGGCGAACTGAAGCAAATTGATGAAAACGCTGAAACCATCTACGTACCGAATAAACTTATCGGTTATTGGAGTCAAAAGGATGTAAAAGAAGCTGTTGATTGGTATAATGAACAGTTTGGCGCTAGTCTTGCTGTACCCACATACTAATAATAATTAGGACTTATACTTAATGGCATAAACCTATCGGGAGAAAGAGTGCCAATTCCTCCCGATAGGTTTTAAGAATGCGCTATGGTATTATGTTTGTCCACAAGAAGGAGAGAAGAAACCATGAGCGATAATGTCTTGGAAATAAGAAATCTTGTCAAGGATTTTCCGGGTGTCCGTGCATTGGATAATGTAAGTTTCGACATTAAAAGGAACACCATACACTGCCTTGTAGGAGAAAACGGTGCGGGTAAGTCTACTCTCATCAAAATTCTTACAGGAGCTTTTTTTAGAACTTCAGGAACCATTTATTTAAATGGCAAGGAGTATGTTGCCAGCAATCCCAAGGATGCAAAGCAAAAAGGGATAAGCACATTGTTTCAGGAATTAAATGTTGTTGATCAGCTTACTGTTGAAGAAAACTTGACGCTAGGTATCGAGGATACTACTCTTGGATTCCTTAAAAAATCAAAAAAAATAAAAAAAATACTGGAGGCGCTGAATAGTATTGAGCCCAGTATTGACCCTAAACAAAGGGTATCAAGACTCAGCGTTGCAAAAAAGCAAATAGTCGAGATTGCCAAGGCTGTTGCCTCGGAATCTGATATTATCATCATGGATGAGCCGACGGCAGCAATTTCAGAGTGTGAAATCAAGAGGCTTTTTAAAATTGTAAAAGGCCTCAAGGAAAAGAATGTCACCGTTATTTACA
>JAAYTO010000108.1 GCA_012523755.1 Clostridium sp.
CATTTGGTCTAACTTTATTTTTTCTTTCGCAACATCCTTGCTCATTTACTTTCTCCAACTATTCTTACTTATTTAAATTGTAACATATTACAGAGTTTCTCTCAATAAATACGTTATTCATTAATTAAAAAATTGTAAAACGGTGTTAGCTGCTCCTCACATGGTAATGTTTCAAAAAAAAGAATAGTATATCACAGACTGTTTGTGCATAAAATGGGAAGAATACAATAAAGGAGGGATTTTATGAACAACCGATGCATATACGGCTCGAGATTATTGA
Organism: Clostridium sp.; assembly: GCA_012523755.1. Lineage (GTDB taxonomy): Bacteria > Bacillota > Clostridia > Acetivibrionales > Acetivibrionaceae > Hungateiclostridium. The sequence continues at coordinate 281 of JAAYTO010000108.1, forward strand.
TAAAGTACATAAACAGCAGGTATCCGAAGTTATACAAGATGCTTTTGGACTATAAATTATTTCCCCAAGGAGAGATTGACAGTGAAAAATGTATAGGAACGGATTTTGGCATACTTTATCCCGGTGCGAACTCTGAAAACACCATAAACTTCATAGCTTCCTTCCACGCCATTGATCTTTACGTATATTCTCTCTGTACCAGTTTTCGCAAAAAGGACGAATTTCTTTTCGGCACGCTTTATAATTCCTTAAGAGATGCGGTGGATCCCAAAAGAAAAATCTCGGTGGAACAAACCGTTTGCTTGCAAAAAGGAGACGTCCAAAACATTACCCGGCTTATAGAACAGTGTAGGATACATATTGAAATGCTGCCCTCCTATGGTGTTGTCATAGGCCAGCTAAAAAAGTTTATCCAGATGTACTCGGCCTTTCGGATATATTCTCTTTTGGACAAAGATACAAGAGAAAAGAAAATTGAAACCTGGGCTGAAAGGTATCATGACGAAAACGTGGGGATATCCAGATGGGAAATGAGTGCGGCTTCAAATTCCACACTGCTTATATTGGTTCTCTTTGCCTGTGCCCATGACCCCCACCTTACAGGGGAAGAGGTCGATAACATATGCTCTTCCTATTTCCCATGGATTTGTGGCCTTCAGGTTCTACTCCACGACTTTGTGAACGCCAGCGAAGACCTTCAACAGGGAAAGCCTAATCTCACGTGCTACTATAAGAATTTAAAAATGTGTGAGGAAAGAATTTCCGTATTTATCGAACGAGCCTTGGAAAGCTGTAACAGCCTAAAATATCCTCATTTCCACCGAACCCTTGTTAAAGGAATAATCGCCATATACTTGTCAACCCCTAAGGCCTTCCACGGAATGAACAGGTTGGTCAGCTTGAGTCTTGTAAAAAAAGGGGGGGCAAATACAAATATGTATTATAATCTGTGTAAATTTTTAAGATCTTTCGGAAAGCTTTAATTCACTATTTAAAAAAATAATATATCAGCCAAAAACCAAGGTGCATATCCACACTGCCGCAATTACACCCGCAAGATCTGCTATAAGGGCGGCAACCAGGGTATACCTGATCTTTTTTATACCCACCGCTCCAAAGTATACTGCTAGGGTATAAAATATGGTTTCGGTAGACCCCATCAAGGTTGATGCCACACGGCCGACAAAAGAATCCGGGCCATGCACCTTGAATATGTCGGACAGCATCGCTAGGGATGCACTCCCTGAAATAGGGCGTAGGAAAACCATAGGAAGCGCATCCGGAGGAATCCTTAAAATATTAGTAACGGGTTTAACCGCAAAAATCAGAAGATTCAATGCACCAGATGCCCTGAACACTCCCACCGCAACCATAAGCCCCACCAACGAAGGAATAATCTTCAATACAGTAGTTATTCCCTCTTTAGCACCCTCTATGAAAACATCATAAACCTTTACTTCTTTATACATACCCACGCATAATATGATTAAAAAAATTGCAGGTATGGCGTATATTGAAAGCTCTTTTATTATATTCATAACTTCCCCCGTTTGGTTCTGTTTAAATGCCTTGTTTTACTGCCTATTTTGTTGCCTGATAGAGATGAAAATATTTTTACTGCCACAACCCCCGAAATAGCAGCACATAGGGTAGCCACCCATATGGTACCGATTACTTCCGCAGGGTTCTTTGAGCCTGCGGAAGCTCTCAGTGCAATAACTGTTGCAGGTATAAACTGCAAACAAGCAGTATTTAATACCAAAAACATGCTCATCTCATTAGTAGCCATGTCCTTATTGGGATTAAGTTTCTGAAGCTCGTTCATGGCCTTCAGCCCTAAAGGAGTTGCGGCATTGCCAAGCCCCAAAAAATTAGCAACAAGATTCATTACAATAGCTCCTCCAGCAGGATGTTCCCGCGGTATACCCGGAAACAAAAAACTCATGACAGGTCTTATGGCTTTGGATATTTTTCTGATTATGCCACTCTTTTCAGCAATGTTCATAAGTCCGGTCCAAAGACACATAATTCCAAGAAGACCTACCCCAAGCTCAATCGCATTTTGAGAAGAATTCACCACCGCCTGGGTTACTTCATCTATCCTTCCGTTCATTACCCCCACAGCAATGCCCAAGACCAGCATTATAAACCAAATGTAATTTAGCACAGCAAACCTCATATTTTTAATTGTACATACCTAATAATGTATATGAGGGTACTTAACGCAATATGCAAAAATATGCACCTCAATAATTCGGTTCAATATGTTTCAAGTTTTTTTAAAAGAACTTTAATCTATTACTAATTGCTTGTACATTAATTAAAGCTATTAAAGGCAAATTCGTCATGCCCTAACAAAAGATGGTGTAATATTATTGTAGTAATTCCATAAATTATTATTGTATTAAATTAAATTTTTTAAAACTTAGAGTATAATTATAGTTGGCAAGACAAGTAAATCGGGTAGGAGGTAAATAATTATTTTATTTACCGACCTCCCACACCACCGTACGTACGGTTCACGTATACGGCG
>JAAYTO010000109.1 GCA_012523755.1 Clostridium sp.
AGATAGAGGTAACCTCGGACGTTTCACACGCCATATCTTAGTAATCCCGGGGGCATTTCTTAAAAAATGATTTTCTTGCCTGAATATTAAATGCTGAAATGGCATTTTAAAAAACTCTCTTGTGAGAGTATTGGCAGGAGGTGGGTTCATGCTTTTACCGTGCACGAATTGTAAAAAAAACTTGCGAATAACCTGGTGTATATGTTAAAATAGGTATTGTTTGCATTGAGCAGGATAAAATCCATATATGATTAATATTTCTCCAGCTTCAAAGGAGGTGTGGTTATAAATGGCAAAGTGTGAAATATGTAGTAAGGGTGTACTTTTTGGCATAAAGCTCAGTCACTCACACAGGAGAACCAATAGATCATGGAAACCAAATGTAAGAAAGGTTAGAATTGTTGAGAATGGAACTCCAAAAACAGTAAATATCTGTTCAAGATGTTTGCGTTCAAATAAGGTTACCAGAGCAATATAAAAAGTACAATTTCAAAACAGTGTATCATCGTTTTTTGTGATACACTGTTTTTGTTGAATTTCACAAAATAAAGGCTCAGAAACTAATGTGCTTGTTTTTATTAGTTCTCTATAAAGTAAATAAAAGCTCAGGGGCATCGTTCTCTTTGGCTTTTTGCTCATTTCACTTCGTGAAATTCGTCTAAGCAGATACAAATCCCAAGTGCCAACGCTCTTGGGATTTGTCAGTACCATTTAACGTAATAAAATCAAGCATAAGATTCTAGGTTAATCAAGAATACTAAAGCTTTATTTTATTGCCAATTTTATTATGTTGTATATTGGTAATCAATAGGTCAATCCATTCTAAAAACCTTTCTAATTATGTTTCCAAGAAATTTTGGCATCTTAAATACCAATATCTTCATGTCAATCACTCCTCCCAGGTAAAAAAAGCTCTCCAATAAATAGTATATTCATCCCAGCTGTTTTTTGTGAATATATGGTTTTTGTTCAGCTTGTCTGTTTTACAATCCTGCTTACAGCACCAAAAACCATAGTGGCAATAAGGGCACCTAAAAATGCAGGCACCAATGCAATTTCCATTACCCTAGGGCCAAAAACATTAAAATACGGCATATACGCCCCAATCCATGCACCAATAAGCGCAACAAGCGAAGCTATCCATCCATCTCCCGGCATTCTCCCCGGACTAATGGCATTTCCCAGCCACCCTACTAGAACTGCTATTAAAACCGTAACAATAAAACCGCCCATATATAGTTCCTCCCATAATGATTTAATATTTATTAATATATTATTTCCATAAAAATGTTTTATTTACTTAATTGCCGAATACAATATATAGTAATAAAGTGCTATTCAAAACTTTCGGGGAGGGGTTTAAAATGTACATTATATATGTAAGAAACTATAGAAAAAGACTTTTTTATCTTTCAGTGATAATGGTGCTGTGGATCATCTTGTTCATCTTAACGGAAATGTTTTTAAATTCAAGTCTTACTGCAAATGTAACCATAGACAACAGCTTTTCTTTTTCTTATCCTGTCAAATACGACATCGAAAGTATATATATAAATGATATGGTCAGGGACAGTTCAATACAAACCAACAGTACTCTTTTAAAGCCCATGTCCAAAAGGTTCTCTACCTATAAGTCTGTTGAGGGAGAATTCAGTTTCAAATATCCTTCAGCCTTCTTCCTGAATGAACAAAAATTCGAAGGTTCCGAAATTCTCTACCACATAAGTTTTAAGGACAAAGAAAATTCCAAGCACGGTTTTGTTCAGGTTTGGGACCTCCCTTATGATTTAGATAAATTTTTGCAAAACTCCTTGTCCTATTCCGATCAACAGTACAAGCAATTTGATTTTAAAAGCATTATATCAAATGGCATACCCGGTATATATTGGGATTATTCTATAATAACTGAAGACAATAAGACTTACAAAGGTTCTGAAGTTTTTTTGAAAAAAGAAAACAAGATGTACAGAATAAGCTATTTTGTCCCGGAACACCTGTGGAATAAAAAAGAAAAGAATGTGTTTAAAGAAATGGTGTATTCCTTTAAAGTGTATTGAATCACTATTCACCTGCAATTTTTACGCAATTTCTGCCAGATTCTTTTGCATCGTATAATGCATCATCCGCCATCTTCAAAAGCTCCGATTCAGAACTGGATAACTCAGGATATGACGACACCCCAAAACTAACCGTAACCGAAGATGTAACCGTTCCATCCGTAATTGATGTTTTGGCAATAAGTTCTCTGAGTCTCTCAACCTTATAATAGGCCTCCTTTATTCCTGTTCTTGGCAGCAGTATGACAAACTCCTCGCCCCCATATCTGGCTATAACATCATCGCTTCGTAAAGATTTTTTTATCAGTGTGGCAATCCGGCTCAAAACCTTGTCACCAAACAAATGCCCGAACATGTCATTAAACCGCTTAAAATGATCTATATCCAGCAATGCAAGAGAAAGATCGTATTTTTCCTTTTGAGCGTTTTCAAATTCTTCTTTAAGTCTTTCCTGAAAATAGAGCCTGTTGTATACTCCGGTAAGACCATCCACAGTTGCCAGTTCATGCATTCTCTGGTACAACTCCACATTTTCCATTGCGATGCCCACCTGCTGCCCTATAATATTTAAGAGTCTTAAGTTGTTATCGTCAAAAGCATTTGAATACCTGTGCTCAACCAATACCAAACCAAAATTTCTTGATTTTGTAATAAGGGGTACGCAAATTAAAGACTTTATGCCCCTACCCTCGGTAAAAGGATAATCCTTTGCGTTCACACAATTTTCAATAACAGGGTCTCCGCTTTTTAATACCTCCATAAGCTTTTCGCAATTTATATTGTCGTTTAGTACTATAAGGCCATTTCGCTTTGAAACATTTGTGGTATGAACCTTCAACCTGTTTTTTTTATCATCGTAACAAATTATTGTGGAGCTGCTCACTCCCATAACTCCAATAATAATGTCATTGACATCTTTCAACAAATCATCAACATCGAGTATGGAGCTTATTGCTTGGGTAATCTGCTGCAATGTAAATAACTCTGCCAAACTGGTCATTAACTTCTTATTAGCTTCCTCCAGCTTGTAATTGGCATCCCTCAATTTGCCGTTTTGTACCTTAATTTCTTCCTGAGCTGCAGCCACCTGATCATACCTGTTTGCAAGTTCCATAAACAGTTTCCTGTTTTGCTGCTCATTCTTATTATTGTCCGAATAAAACCATGAACATAGAACTGCCAGCAAAAATAAAATCAGGTGAATTGAAAATATGTAAGGAAAATCCTTTACGACTTTATCTATAACAACAAAGCCATCTTTGAAAAGATAAAAATTATCAATCATCCCCAAGACAATATTTAATAAAAAAGAGTATCCCACCAAGACAAATGAAAACTTTCTTCCCATACATAAGGCAGTGACCAATACAAGAAACATTAGGATGATATTTGCCAATTCCTCGACTCCAATAAAAATCATAGCAACATGTATAAATAAAACCTCTAAGAGCCTTATGGATATATAGAACTTATTGCTGCTTAAAACGTCCTTCCATGCAAAGGCAGCTTTGATTAAACTGAATAAAACCATGTTCAAGAGGAAACAAACTTTAACAACCTCCGAGCATTTATCCCCCTTTGCCAGGATGCCGATATCCGCAGCAATAACACGAGTAGCTACAACCCCTATAATAAGCCATGTAATTCCAATAAACATCAACTCATACTTACCAATCCTATTCACAAATACACTTCCTTTTCCAATAAAGCAAGTTTCCTTATAATGTTGTTCATGAAATATTCATAATAATTCATTCCAAAAACTTTCTTCCAAAGTCGCAATAGTCAATGATGCTGCATTTATTGCACTGAGGTTTTCTCGCGGTACACACTGCCCTACCATGGTATACCAGTTGATGGCAAAATTCCGTCCAATTCTCTTTAGGTACAACAGCCATAAGGTCAAATTCTACTTTTTTAGGGTCGTTACTGCTGCTAAGACCTATCCGGTTGCTCAATCTTTTTGCATGGGTATCAACAACAATACCCGGGATGCCAAAAACCTCTCCCAACACCAGATTCGCAGTCTTCCGCCCAACTCCTGGCAGTGTCAGCAAATCCTCCATATTATCGGGAACCTGTCCATTGAATTTATCAATTATAATTCTGCAGGCTTGCTTTATATTTCTGGCTTTATTGCGATATAAGCCTGTTGACATTAAATCCCGTTCCAGTTCTTCCAAATCTGCATTGGCAAAATCCAGAGCATTTTTATATTTTTTAAAAAGTGTCTCGGTCACGATGTTTACTCTTGCATCGGTACACTGTGCAGCAAGCTGGGTAGCTACAAGTAATTGAAGAGGATCTTCATAGTTTAGAGTACACCGGGCATCATTATATATCTTTTTGAACACTTTTATTATCTCTTCAACTCTTTTTTTCTTATTCATACAAAAGTATCCCTCCAACATATTATAACAGATAATTACTTCCATTGCATAGCAATAGAAGGTTTGTGTTAAGTAAAAGTTGGCAATGATCTCTTCATCCTGTTATTTTATTGGTTTACTTGCTTTGAAGGTCAATGTGAAATCCTCATACTTTTAATTTAGTGAATTTCTTTCTGGAAAGTTTGGCTGGTTATGCATTAAAAACCCACTTTTTTACTATGCAACATAGTTCCACACATTTATTCCACGATCCTCTTGACAACAAGCCTCTTACAGCATGTTTTGAGGCATCAGCGGCATCAACCAT
>JAAYTO010000110.1 GCA_012523755.1 Clostridium sp.
AAAAGCAAGGGTATTTAAGTCTTCTTAAATATTACCTTGAAGTTAGAGTGTAAACTATGAAACCGCCGTATACGTGAACCGTACGTACGGTGGTGTGGGAGGTCGGTAAATAAAATAATTATTTACCTCCTACCCGATTTAATAAAGTGCTTTGATTTTTCGTTACCTCTATTTTTAACAGTATTTCACAAAGAGAAATGACCAAAAAGGGACGGGCTCAATGCTACCTGAGCTTTTAATACTATTTTATGGATGAAAATTTTGTAGTATAATAAATATAGAAGGATAATTATTAACTCTGTAAGTAAATTTTATAGGTGATTGATATGGTAATTACTTCGGTGGAGAAGAGTAAAAAGAATAAGGGAATGTTTTCTGTTTTTATTGATGACAGATATGCTTTTTCAATCCCGGAAGAAGACTATCTTCGTCTTCGCCTTTATGAAAAAAAAGAAATATCTGATGAGGAAATTGAGTTTATCAAGGAGAATGTTACGTTTAAAAGTGCAAAATCTCAGGCTGTTAAATACTTATCCTATAGGCTTGTCAGCGAGGCACAGCTTTTTGCTAAGCTACAGAACAAGGGTTATGATGAGGATGTTATTTGGGATGTTATAAATGAATTGAAATCTATAGGTTATATAAATGATTTGATATATGCCCAAAAGTATATTTATGAAAGAATCAAGCTTAAACCAAAATCAAAAAAGATGCTCAGAATGGAGTTGAAAAGTAAGGGTGTTTCGGAAGATATTATCAACCAGGTTCTTGAAGAGATGGATTTTGATGAGGATATGATAATAGATAGGTTGATTAAAAAGAAATTTGGCAAGTATGATATAACTGAACCCAAAATAGAAAAAAAAATATACTATTTTTTATTGCATAGGGGATTTAGTATGGAAAACATAAGAACTGCATTAAACAGAATAGCAAATTCGATATGACTTTCTTATGTATTCCATATAAATTGAATTAGTCAACATAATAAATTGGATTAGTAAGTATGTTCGATTAAATATGAATATGGAAATTTCCTTGGGAATATTCCAAAGGGACTTAAGAAGAGGAGCTTTAACTTATACAAGATAAGGCTCTTTTTAGTGGGATTTCACGAAGTGAAATGACCAAAAAGCGATGAGGTCTCGATGCCCCCGGAGCTTTTGTTTATCCAAAATATTATTACTATATTGCAATTGTCACTTTATTTATTGTATAATACATGATATAGTATTATTTAAAAATAAAGCATGATTTGCAATACTCCTATATTATGTAGTGTAAATCATGTAATATTAAATGAATTGCATAAATCTTTATATAAAGGATTTAGTGCTATTCATATAGGGGTGCATATTACTCTTCACATTTATTTGATGCATCCTTCATATAGTGTTGAATAATAGGTTTTGGGGCATAATAATAAAATGGGGGGGATGCTTCAATATTATTATATTTGTTTGTTTTTGAGGGGGGGATGCAAAAAAAATTTATAGGTTATGCAAATAAAAAGCATAGCAGTAATGTTATTAAAGCCGTAGTTTGTATTTACATATCCGTATATTTTTAATATTACTCGATATATAAATTTATTCAGTTTACTATTTTAAGCTATAGGGCGTTCAGTTTATTGACAAGTTTTTATTTAAAGATTGCTTTTATTTAAAATGCAATTGGTCGGTTAACCTTTGTTTTACTATATCAAGGTTTTAGTATACTTTTGATCATTGCATATTGAATTTACTATTTTTCAGAAGGGTGAGGGATAATGAAAAAAATTAATGTTCTTGTATGTGTATTCTTGTTATTGCTAGGAATTTTGGGTGCAACAACAATAAATGCTGCAGAGGGTGGAGGTATTGGAGGCTATTCATGGCAAAAAATCTCAGACTATTATTTGGGCACAACTGAGGTAAAGTCATCGGCTGACAGTCTTGAGATAAGTTTTCAGAATATAAATTATGATAATAACGCTGCAGGTGCTTCAACCACATCAGCAGGAGAAGGAGCTATACCCCTTGATGAGGACTGGACAAAGTACGAAGCAGTGAATTTCACAATTACCAACCCATCATCTGCAGAACTTCAAGTTGGTCTTGGAATTTGTACCGGACCCAATTGGTATTGGCATGAGTCACCAACAACTTCAGTGCCTCCGGGAAAGACCAAGGATGTTTCCATAAGCCTCAAAGATGCCATATGGAAAACAGAAGCTACCAACTGGAAGAATACCTCAACTATTGCCGACCTGAACCAAGTAATGAAGCTGGATCTTAAAGTAATGGGTAACCAGGTTTCCGGTAAAATTATATTTAGTGATTGGAATCTTGGAAAATCGCAATCAGGCGGATCTTATAATCCGAATCCAACTCCCATTCCGGCACCCGGGCAGTTTAAAGTAGAAGGGGGACACCTTTTCGATGCCAATGGATATCCCTTTGTTATGAGGGGTGTCAACCATGCCCATACATGGTTTAAAGGAGAACTGGAAACCACAATACCGGCATTAGCCGAAGCAGGATGCAATACCGTAAGAATAGTGCTTTCAAATGGAACAAAGTGGCAGAAGGACGATGCGGCTTCAGTTAAGAGAATTCTTGATTTATGTGAAGAGTACAAGTTGATAGCAGTGCTTGAAGTTCACGATGCACTTGGGGTGGATCAGGAACAACCTTTGCTTGAGGCGGCTAATTATTTTGTAGAAATAAAGGATGTCCTTATTGGAAGGGAAGATAAAGTTATTATAAACATAGCCAACGAATGGTTCGGAAGCTGGGGTGGCCAGGCATGGGCAGAAGGTTATAAAAAGGCTATTCCGATTATTAGAAACGCAGGTCTTACCCATACCATAATGGTGGATTGTGCCGGATGGGGGCAATATCCTCAATCGATCCATGATTACGGAAAAGATGTATTTGAGGCTGATCCTTTAGAGAACACGATGTTTTCAATTCACTTTTATGAGCATTCCGGTGGAAACGAAACAATGGTAAAAAACAATATCGACGGAGTTATAAATCAGGGATTGGCTCTTTGTATCGGTGAGTTTGGTTGGAAGCACACAGACGGGGATGTAGATGAAGCTACTATAATGAGCTATTGTAAGGAAAAGAATGTAGGATGGCTGGCATGGTCATGGAAGGGTAATAGTGGTGGCGTTGAATACTTGGATCTTTCGAATGACTGGGCAGGGAAAAGCTTAACTGAGTATGGAAATATTATAGTAAACGGACCAAACGGGTTGAAGGAAACATCGAAGATTTGTACCGTGTTTACCGATGAAGTGCATCCTACCCCAACTCCTGCCGGAAAGAAGGGCGATCTAAACGGAGACGATGAAATCAATTCCACGGATGTTACGATTATGAAGAGGTATATACTAAGAAAACTAAGCACCCTGCCGGTGGATGAATCTTGTGCTGATGTAAATGATGATGGTGATGTAAATTCGACGGACCTTACATTGTTGAAAAGGTATATACTTCGTAAAATAGATAAATTCTAAATAAGCTTATATAGGGACGGAGTAGACATAGTTACTTATCAGATAATGATAAGTGTTGCTTGTAAGAAAGTGATGATGGCTGTAAATTTTGCTGTTGTCACTTTTCTTTTTTTAGTGGGATTTCACTAAATGAAATAACCCAAAAGTGAAAGGACGTGATATTATTGAGTTTTTATTAAATTAATGTACCCAATAGGATCCACAGTTGAAGCCCAGGTTTTAGTCTCAGCTATTTTAAAAATTCTTCTTTTAACATTTCGGACAATAATGATTTTTTGTGGTATATTGGTTATAATAGAAACAACCTCAAGAGTGAAAGGAGTATTATATAATTGATAGAAAAAGGTCCAGAGGAAAGATACAGCAATTCAATGAATGAATATGGATACAGTGAGGAACCCTACAATTCTGAAAGCTATAAGGAACTAATGAATAAAAGGCAAAAAGCCAATTCAATTGTTTTAAAAACTGATAAGGTGTGGCTTACATATGTTTTAATTTCAATTAATGTAGTGGTTTGGCTTTTTATAAAGCTGTATGCCAATTATAAAGGAGTTTTCGAGGGTAGTCTGCTGACCGTCTTTGGGGCTAAGGATAATACCCTGATTATGTCGGGACAGTATTGGCGGTTTTTGACTCCTGTTTTTTTACATAATGACATTACACATCTTTTGGTAAATTCTTATTCCCTTTATATTTTAGGTACTACAGTTGAAAAATTGATTGGAAGACCCCGGTTTTTGTTTACTTATATTATCGCAGGTATTACGGGAAGCATCATGAGTTTTATGTTTTCCACATATCGTGCTGTTGGTGCATCGGGGGCTATTTTTGGGCTTTTGGGTGTTTTGATATACTATGGAATAGAGAATCCTGAATTATTCAGGAGGGGTTTTGGAAGAAGCATTTTAATTACTATAACTATAAACCTTGTATATGGCTTTTCGGTTACGGGAATTGATAATTTCGGACATATTGGGGGTCTAATAGGCGGTTTTTTGGCGGCAGGAGTTGTAGGTATTACGGATTTCTTCAAAAGATTAAAGCTTAGAGTAGCTTTTATATTAATTACATTGGTTGTTGTGGTATTATCCCTTTATTATGGGTTTAACAACAGTCAGAATAGATTGATGCTCCAAGTTGACATGATGGAACGAATGATCGAACAGCAAAAATGGGAAGAGGTTGAAAGAATCGGAGAAGAAATAATTAAATCGGGTACTAAAGACGAATTTATATTGTCGAATTCTCTTTGGTATTTATCCATATCGGAAATAAGTCAGGATAAAAGTGATGAAGCGATAGAACATGCCAGTGCTTTAGTAGAGGTTGACCCTCCTAACGGACACTATTTGCTTGGCAGACTATATATTTATGCAGGAGAAGTTGAATTAGCAAGAAAACATTTGAAGGAGGCAGTAAAAATCGAACCGAAATTAAGAAGTGAAGTTGAAGAGATTCTGGATTTACTAGAAACAAATGAGAACTAGTTATTGAATACTTCCTTTTATTGTTGTATAATTTTCTTATAGCTTGTTTTTTTATGCAATTCATATTACACCACTCTGACTATTTTCTAAATTAACAATTACTTTATTTGATAGTTTTACTACTATTTAATGCATCCGATTTTTATTAACATTAAGTTATAGCAGCATTTTACCGATTATAGTATTAGTGGACCATTGGTTGTAAATTATGTAAATTTAATATACTTACAAAGGAATCACTGAGGAAAACACGATGCTTAAAAGGTTTTATCCGATTATTTCGTTGATTACGGTGGTTTTACTAAGCACATTGAGCAGTTGAAGATACTGCAAGAAGCAAAGGTTCCTGTTCTTTGGAGGAGCTCTTCATGAGGCCGACGGAAAATGGTTCTGATGGGGAGCGAGGAATCCTGAAACTTGCAAGAGATTGTATATACTTTATATGACCGCCTTACAAATTATCATATACTTAACAATCTTATATGGGTAGGGTCAACCCCCGAACCGGAATGGTGTCCGGGAGATGAGTATGTCGATATAGTTGGATATGATTCTTATCCAAGTCAGGGTGGATACTTGTGAGTTTTCCTTTATTGAATGATCTAAATGTAAAAGGACAGTATTTAGTATATGGTTAATACTGTAAGCGTTTCGATGGACCTTTTTTACACGAGTAAAAAGGAGGATGAATCGAATGAAGAACTCGGTAGTTAAATTATTTGCATTGATATTGTCTGCTTTTTTCGTACTTTTATCTTTGCCTGGATGTAATAAAAAAAATTCGGCACAAGCTGAAGAAAATATAGAAGCTACGGTTAATGGTACTACGGTCAGAGAAATTGATATGGAAGGCTATACCTTCAAAATTGCTCAATGGTGGGATGCTTCTCCTAATGAGCAAGGTGAAATAGCACGTCATAAGGCTGTGGAAGAAAAGTATAATTGTAAAATAGAATATGTTATCATTCCATTTCATCAGATTGTCAGTAAGTTTACCTCCTCTGTTTTATCCGAAGAACCGGTTGCGGATATTATATTGTTTGAGGCGGTAAATGCAATTCCTGTTTTTGCTGAGTCCGGGTTTATAATACCTGTAGATGAGTATTTTGACTTTAGTGACCCTAAATGGCCTCCAATAATAAAGCAAACCGGAAGATATAAGGGTAGGCAGTATGGTTTTACTAACTATTCATGGGATGTGGCAGGCATTTATTATAATAAGGAAATTATTCACAACGAAGGGTTACCTGACCCGTTTACTCTTCAGGAAGAAGGGAAATGGACATGGGAGAAATTTGCAGAAATTGCTCAGAAGGCAACAAAGGATATAGACGGAGACGGGATAAATGATCAGTGGGGATTAGCTATTCAAGGTCATAACCTATTTTCCCCTCTTATACTGTCTAACGATGCCAATATAATCGAAATTGATGAAACCGGAAAAGCAACCCTAACTCTTGATGATCCCAAGGCCATAGAAGCACTTCAGTTTTTTGCAGATTTGCACAATAAGTATAAGGTTGTAATGCCCGTCATAGATGCTGATGATTGGCATGAAGCCCCACGAAATTTTTCCAAGGGTAAGGTTGCGTTTTTTTTCGGACAGGGCTGGGACGGACAAGATTTTAGAAAAGCTATGGATAGAGACTACGGTTTAGTGTTTATGCCTAAAGGACCAAAAGCATTGGATTACATAGTGCCTGTACAGAATGAAGCAAAGATATATGTAATGCCTAAACATGCAAAGTATCCTAAAGAGGCTGCTATGATTTTTGAGAAGCTATTTTCCTTTAATGATACGGAAGCATTTAAATCATATATTGATAGTTTTCTATATAGTGAAGCTGATTTAATAACGGCTTACAAAATGCGTGGAAAGGGAAAAGTAACAATGTTTCACGCATATACAGGATTCAGCGATATGCTTTATAGTAAATTAGTTGATGAAGTAGTTACAAATAACGTTCCTGCAGAGATATTTGTAAGGAGTTTCAAGGATGAGGCACAGGAAACTATTGATAATGAGTATTAAGGGGATGGTAAATAGTATTTACAGCCTAATAATCCAGGGGGCAAAAATATGAATTTTATCAAAGATTTTTTGAATCGGCTGAAAGGAAGTATAATGCGTTTTGTTAGTTGCATTAAAAGTTTAATAGCTGAATTATATTCAAAATATAATGCCTCTACTGATAGTGGAAGGATTTTGGATGAGAAAAACAATGGCAGAGTATCTCCATGCATGAATTTTGAAAAAATCCTTGATTTTTTAAGCATGCCTTTTAGGAGTATTAAGATCCGAACAAGACTTGTATTATCAGCCACGTCCCTTGCTTTTATACTTTTAACACTAGCCAGCGTGTTGTCTTATAGGAAATCCAGTGAAGCAATTAGAACAAAGATAAGCACTTATTCAATACAAATAACAAATCAGCTGGGAGATTATTTAGACAAGGAAATGAATAAATACGAAAAATTTATAAATGATTTTTCTTCCGATAGAACATCATTTCAGGACTTACTGATCGAAATGAACAGCCCGGCAACTGATTTGTTTTACAGAAAAAAGCTTATTGATGATGTAGCAATATATATATCGCAAAGACTTGGAACAATGGGAAATGATGTAGCATTGTTGAAGGTAATTGTAAATGAAGAAATAGAGAGTTTCTACGGTAGCAATGACATATTATTGAAAGCGGATCAAAAAAAATTTATTAAAAATATAGAATCGTCAGATAAGGTTAACAATATTGAATTTTACATCAGAGAGGATAGTAAAGGTAATAAATGCTATCCTGTAGCCTTGAAAAAAGTTATTTCTGTCAGTAATGGTAAAACCATAGGGTATATAATTTGTATTATGAGAGATGATTATATTCTAAGTCAATATGAGGGTGTAGACTTAGGTGAAGGTGCGAATATATTCATTTTGGACAGTAATGGGCTTGTTATATCAAGCGATAGTGAGGAGATTGTTACAGGATTGGAGTTTCCGGACAAGGATTTTGTTAACGAGCTGGTTTTAAAAAATGAAGAGAAAATATATGCTTTTCCTGCAGATATAAATAATGAGAAATGTCTCATTACGTACACCTATTTGGATAAGTATGGCTGGTATCTTGTCAGTAATATACCTTACTCATACCTTAATAAAGAAACAAATAGCCTCCTAAAAACCATGATCATTATCTTTATGTTTTGTTTCTTTATTACAATTTTTCTTTCACTGATAATAACCCGCAGCATTTCCGTGCCTTTAAAAAGACTTGTTGAACTAATGAAACAAAACAGGGATGGAAATCTTACGATTGCCCAAACCGATGAAAATAAAGATGAGATAAGTGTTGTGGTAAATAATTTTAATGATATGATAAAAAATATAATAAAGATTGTATCAAAAGGCAATGAGTCTTCAATAAAAGTTTTATATAGTTCTGAAAAGATTGAGGCATCTGCCAATAAATCAAGATGCCTTACATCGGATATTGCCGCTACCATGGAAGATATTGCACAGGGCTCAACATCACAGGCAATGGGCATTGCCGATGCTTCTGGTTATATGAATAAATTATATAATGGAATAAAAGAGGTTGAAGGGAAAACGGCGGTTGTTTCCGATATTGCAAAAAATACTCGCATGTTGAGTGAAAAAGCTCTTGGTACTGTTGAGAATCTAAAGAACAGGTCAACAGAAACCGGGGAGGTATCAAATCAGATAATTAATGACATCATAGGACTTAATAATGAAATGAAAGAAATAAAGAAGATAATAAAAATGATATTGGATATATCGGGACAAACCAAACTTCTGGCACTAAATGCTACTATTGAAGCAGCAAGGGCTGGTGAAGCTGGAAAAGGATTTGCAGTGGTTGCTTCCGAAGTAAAAAAACTTGCAAATCGTACAAAGGACGCATCCAATATTATTAACGACATATTGAACAACATACAGCAGAAGACGGAATTAATGGTTGATTACACTAATAACACCAGTCATATCATTGCTCAGCAATTGGATGCAGTTAATGAAACTGATAATGCTTTTAAAACTATTCTAGGGGGCATGTCGGATATTTCCGAACAGGTAAACGAAGTGGATAGTTCTGTAAAAGAGATTGTGTCACTGAACGAGATGACCAAAAATGTATTGAAGAGTATGTCGGTGCTGTCTGAACAGGCTGCTGCCACTTCCCAAGAGGTTTCTGCAAATACGCAAGGACAGCTGGCTGGAGCAGAGGAACTCCTTCAGTATGCTAGTGAACTAAGCAAAATGGCTCAGGAGCTTAATGAGACCATGTCTATTTTCAAAATTGATAAACAATAAATGGCATTTTGCTTTGGGCGTTAATTTGGAAAAAATCCTTGATTTTTTAAGCATGCCTCTTGTTCCAAACCAAAACAGTCCGAGTCCGTAAAGAAAATCAAACCGGGGAAGGAAATTCAAATTACTTCTTCTTCCTTAAACGGCGATGGAAAATGGAAAACCGTTATCACATCATCCGATGGTGAAAACAAATCACCGCAATTGTCCTGGACCCCGGTAGAAAATGCTTCTTGTTATGCAATCTATATGATTGATACCTCTGCAAGTAATTGGTGTCACTGGATTGCTAAGGATGTCAAGGTCGCGGAACTTGAGTTGGGTGCGGAGCTTGAAAACAGTAGATACATTGGACCTTATCCACCCAGCGGGGTTCATACATATGAGGTTATGGTCTTTGCTCTAAAGGACTCCCCGGATTCTTACAAGGGACTGTTTTACAGTTCAAATTCATCGGTGGATGATATCATTGCAGCCCTTGATGTCTCCAAGGGAACGAACGGAAACATACTGGCATCCGGAGTGTTAAGCGGAACCTATTAAACCGGTGATATAGTGGAATAGAAAGAATAACGGTATTCGCTAGGGGAGGTACCGCAATATAATTTAAATGCTCTGGAAAAATAAGCGGCATCGGAATACACTACTTTGAATGCAACCTCAAGTATCGGTATTTCGGTGTCTCTTAACAAGATGCTGGCCAACTGCATTCGCATTTGAGTGAAATACTTCATTACTGTCGTATTCAGTTGACTTTGAAATCGGATGTAGTAAAATTTACTTACCTCATAAATAATTATCCGAATTAGGTAAATCCATTGGAACTATAGTTGCCTGAATCTCTCTGTCTCGTTACTTCAATGTTGCATTCATACTGCCGGTCTGATAACCGCCAAGATCCAAAGTAACATAAGTAAATCCAAGAGCTTTGAGCTTTGAATAAACCAACTGCCGGACATCTTCTTGTATCAGCTTTTCAAATTCGGAGGGTAAGAGTTCAATCCTTGCAATCATGCCGTGTATTCGAACCCGAACCTGATGAAATCCCAGATCCAGCAAAAGCTGTTCAGCTTGGTCCACCATGCCTAATTTTTCTTCTGTAATAGTTTCTCCATATACAAATCGTGAGGAAAGGCAGGCAAAGGATTGTTTATTCCATGTCGAAAGCCCCAATTCCTTTGACATTTGGCGTATTTCATCTTTGGTAAATTGTATTTCCCGTAGAGGGCTTTTGACACCGAGCTCCCTCACAGCAATCAGCCCGGGGCGGTAGTCTCCGTCATCATCCAGGTTAGACCCCTCAATTACGGCATTCATTCCGTTTTCCCTCGCAATGTTCCAAATTTTATTAAAAAGTTCCCGTTTACACAGATAACAACGATTTTTTGGGTTTTGGCGAAACCCATCAATATCCAACTCTTCAGAACGGCAGACGATGTGTTTGATATTATTATCTTGGCAGAACTTTGTTGCCTCCTTAAGTTCCCGCACCGGAAAAGTGCAGGAGGATGCTGTCACGGCAATTACACTATCTCCAAGGGCATCGTATGCGGCTTTTAGAAGAAAGGTGGAATCGACCCCACCGGAAAAAGCGACAGCAACACTGCCCAGCGATGCAATATAATCTATTAGTAAGTTATATTTTTTATAAATTGTATTCATGATAAGTAACCCCTTTACACTGACAGTATTGAAATATTCAATACTGTCATCCCTAATTTATATTCTACACTGAAGCGGTGTTTCAACGAGGCGAGGGACATACTTGCTGCCTGATAGGCTGAGTGGTACCCGTCACTTATAGAAATGCGGGGATATTTATCCGCCTCGTTATAACATATGAATCACATAAATATAATATATGATTGAAAAACAAGCATGTCAAGGCAATATGAGTTTTTGGGGTTATATTATTGTATTAAAGAAAAAATTGAATATTTGTACTTGTTTATCATTATGAGTTCCTAAGTCAAGCTTTGCATTCCGGGTTAAAACCACCTTATTTTTTTCGTTGGGTAACTTCCCTCTAAAATTTTCATAGGGAGAATCTTGTCAGTCAGAATGCCGTCAGATATGTGCAGTACCCGATCTACGGAAGTCGTAAGGCTGATATATCCACGGAAGTTGTAAGGCTGATATTATGAGTAATCATTAAGATGATCTGTTGGTAATGGCGGGAGGCTTTGATTAACAAGTCTATAACATCCTGTGCGTTTTTACTGTCCAGATTTCTGGTGGGTTTATCTGCCAGAATAAGTATCGGCTTGGTTATAAGAGCCCGGCCGATAGCCACTCTTTCTCCTTTTTTGTGTTACTTTCTCAACACAGTATCTATTTTATCCTGTTCTTTTGGTGCGAGGGAAGGGATTTGAACCCTCACAACCTTGCGGCCACTAGAACCTGAATCTAGCGCGTCTGCCAGTTCCGCCACCCTCGCATATTAAACGCAATAAATATTTTACTCTAAAAACAATAATATTTCAAGGGTCAATTTCTATTTTTTTAGTTAATTAAAAAATTCCCCTAGGCATAATATCAAAAATGTGTTAATATTGTATTTGATGAATAACAGTAATTTATTCCAATATAACAATAAAATATTACTATTTTCTCTTAATGCGGTTTATCTGATTATTAATTTAACGGGGTGAACTGATCAAGGGTCAAAAAGGCTTGAGATACCAGAGATTTTATTTTTAATTTGATTTTAAATTGTAATAACACGAGCTCATTTATACTAAAGCTAGGGGTTTAGACATGCTTTTATAAGTAGTTTTATGTCAGTTTTGCTTTATAAAAGAGAACAAATAATATAATCTTAATAATTGATTGGTGGTTATTGGGAGGGGTATGAAAATGAGAAGCAGAGGTCTCGTTAATGAAAGGATAATAAGCCGCGTTACAGACATACTGGAGCAATGTTCTGAGAAGATAGGCATCAAAATTGCAAGTATCGTGTTATTTGGCTCAAGGGCAAGGGGTGATAACACATCACAAAGTGATTATGAGTTTTTGATTTTGCTAGGCGATGAGGCTTCTCTTGAAAGCTATATATTGTTTCAGGAGACAGTAAAGCTTGAACTGGTTAGAGAGAGGTATCTAAACGTAAAAATTCTCAGTTACACACCGGAAATATTTGAGGAAATATTGTATAAAGATAAAATAGTGGGAACATTTTTGTATATGATATGCAGAGAAAATATAATCATATATGATAAATTCGGTACTTTTATGTCAATAAGAGAAAGGTTGTCCAGTAACAAGACCAAAAGCGAAGAAGTGTTTTTACAGCAATGTATTGAGTTTTCTAAGATGCTTGGATCGGAAAAGTGGGAACGTAAATTTGATAAAACTTTAATGCAGATAAAGTATCGCAATAGTCGAAGAAGAAGATTATACTAGTAAGAGGAACCCTACTTTATAGCAGGCAGGGGCTGGGATTTTCGATGAAATGGGAGGCAGTGTATTGAACATTGAGTTGGAGAATTTTAAAAAGGATATAAGAAATAAAAGGGTTGCAGTATTGGGTATAGGAATTAGCCACATTCCGCTAATAAAATACCTTTACAACTTGGGAGTTGATATAACCGCATTTGATAAGTCGGATGAAACCCGGCTTAAAACGGTTTTGGATGAGTTTGCCGGTATGAGCATAAAGTATAGTCTAGGCGATAACTACCTAGATAACTTAAAAGGATTTGACTTAGTATTTAAGACGCCGGGAATGCGGTATGACATACCCCAGATTTTGGCTACAAAAGAAGAGGGGGCAAAGATTACTTCTGAAATGGAAGTTTTCTTCGAGCTATGTCCCGCCCGGATTTTTGCTGTTACAGGAAGTGACGGAAAGACCACAACTACAACGCTTATATACAATATGCTGAAGGAACAGGGCTTTAGTTGCTGGCTGGGCGGAAATATCGGAATGCCATTGTTGAACAGGATTGATGAAATAAAGGAAGAGGATATGGTGGTAGTTGAGTTGAGCAGTTTTCAACTGCATACAATGACTAAAAGTCCTTCGGTGGCTGTTATAACAAATATATCCCCCAATCATCTGGATGTACATAAATCCATGGACGAATATGTGCAGGCGAAAAAAAATATTTTCAAGTATCAGTCTAAAAAGGATAAGTTTGTATTGAATTATGACAATGATATCACCCGGGAATTTTCTAAAGAAGCAGAAGGAGAAGCTGTTTTCTTCAGCCGGAAAAACTCGCTTGAATATGGAGCAATGCTAAAAGGCGACAGAATCGTATATAATGATGGCGGTGGCGAAGCCGAAATTGTAGGTGCACAGGAGATTGTCATACCGGGAGTGCACAATGTTGAAAATTATCTTGCGGCAACCGCTGCGGTTATTGAATTTGTAGACAAAGATGTAATTAGAAGGGTTGCAACCACGTTCAAGGGTGTGGAACACAGAATTGAGCTGGTAAGAGAGCTAAACGGCATAAGGTTTTACAATGATTCAATTGCCAGCAGCCCTACAAGAACCATTGCCGGACTTAACTCTTTTAATGAAAAGGTGATACTGATTGCTGGCGGATATGATAAAAATATACCCTATGATGCCATGGGGAAAATCCTTACAGAAAAGGTCAAGGGTTTGGTTTTGATCGGGCAGACCGCTTCTAAAATTGAAAAGTGTTTTTGCGATGAGGTGGAAAGGACAGGAAGAGGCGAAGATATTCCTGTTTATAGGTGCAATTCTTTAGAAGAGGCTGTTTATACGGCTTATGATTTTGCAACCCAAGGAGATGTAATAATCCTGTCGCCCGCAAGTGCGAGTTTTGATATGTTTAAGAATTTTGAAGAGAGGGGCAACCGTTTTAAAGAAATTGTAAATGCAATTGAGGCAAAATAATTTCAATTAAGACGAGAAAAAAGAGACCATCCACTTTTGGCGTAGAGAGTTTTGCTCGATTCCGAGGAATATTTACAGGCTCTGTACTTGCGAAACTTAAGTTTCTGGGATATTTATTCTTTGATGTAAATAATATGAACCCGATTAATGGGAATGACTCAATTAATGGGAATGACTCAATTAATGGGAATGACTCAATTAATGGGAATGACTCAATTAATGGGAATGACTCAATTAATGGGAATGACTCAATTAATGGGAATGACTCAATT
>JAAYTO010000006.1 GCA_012523755.1 Clostridium sp.
TCCCTTTGTATAATTTCTTACCCATTTAGTATAACCCCACTTTTCATTATCTATGGGTAATATCTTACTACAAAGGCTCAATAAAGTTTATCTGTAATTTATGCCATGGCTTAATCTTCCTTCATGATTTCACCGTGTTCCTCAAGGGTGTATTAAATAAATGTGAAAAAAATATACACCTATTCCTCAAACTCTTCAAAAGAAATATCTAAGATAGGATAGTTTTTCGCATTTGTATCTTCAAAATGCCACCATTCGTTTTTTGTTCTTCTAAAGCCATACTTCACCATAATCCTGCCCAGTAACTCCCTGTTTTCTATTTGATGTTCGGGACAATCTTTGTAAGCCAATGCCGCCCTCTCACTAAACTCATCATAATCCGAAGGCATTTCTACTTCATTTCCCTCCTCATCCACCAATGTAACATCAACCGCTGCTCCCTTGTTATGTATTGAACCCTTTTTGGGATCTGCCACAAAGGATTTATTATCTGCTGCATCCCACAAAACCTGTTGGGCTGAAAAAGGTCTGTACGCATCAAGTATTTTAAGCCTGTAACCCAATTCTTTAAACTCATTGTTAGCTGCAATTAACTTTTTGGCTGTTTCTTTATGTATCAGACATAAAGGTCTTGAGTAAATCACTTTACCGGTAAAATTATCCTGGGTCGCATATTTTATGTCTAGCACAAAAGATGAATCCAGATCGTCTAATTTAACAAGTCCATGTTTCTTGACCACAATATCTTCATTAAAAGCGTGGGTTTTCGTTTCAACATTAGATGGAGTTTCAAAGGGGGAACTCGACGATGAAGTTTGAGTTGCACTCAAACCTTCTGCTGTGGTCGAAGTTGGTGCTGCACTCAAACCTTCTGCTGTAGTCGAAGTTGGTGCTGAATCCGCCTTATCGTTGCCTGTATCACAACTGCAAAAGAATAAAAATGAAGTTACTAACACAGCTAAAACAAAAAATAATATAAGAATAGGTCTTTTCATACATACCCTCCTTCTATGCGTGAATAAAACTCTGAAAATATTCTCTCGCTTTTTGGCCATTTCCCTTCATAAAATCCCGCCAGTTACAAAAAAAGCCCGATTTTCATCGAGCTTTACGTAATATATTATAAAAGTTTCTTACAATCTGATTTACAATCTTTCCATCAGCCCTGCCTTTGACCTCCGGCAGTACTGCTTGCATCACTTTTTAGATTTCTTTAGCAGATGTTGTTCCAGCCTTCTTTAATTATGTCCTTTACAATATCCTCTATTTGATTTTCACTTAGCTGTTCAGTCAAATATCCAAGATGTACTTTTATTCCAGCTTTTAAAACATCTATTAAATCCTGTCTGCTAGACTTTTTATATTCTGCAAGCGAATCTCTTCTTTTTGATTTTTAAGAAATTATTTCCAATACACCATCGTTGTCAAGGGTACTTTATTATCCTTTTCAACCTGAAGCACTGCCGACCTAACCATCTGGATGGTATTCTTCCGAATAGCATCCTTATCCTTCATGGCTGACTTCAAATCTTCCATTAGTTTTTCCTTAAGAGACATTCAATAACGCCTCCCTTATTTAAACTTTCTTTTTCGTGCAGCTTCAGATTTCTTCTTTCTTTTTACACTTGGTTTCTCATAATGCTCCCTTTTTCTTACTTCTGCCAATACGCCTGCCTTAGCGCATTGCCTTTTAAACCTCTTAAGAGCACTATCAAGAGACTCATTTTCTTTAACTCTAACTTCAGACACGTATTTCCCTCCCTCCGATGGTAGCAATTGTGCTTAGACTAAAACTACATACTATTTTAGTATGGATTTAATTGGGAACTTAGCTAAATATAGCACACACACTCTATTATATATTACTCATAGAATGCGTGTCAATAATTATTTTACTGTTGTTTCAACCATTCATACCGCTTGTTTGACACCCATCAAATTTTTCCATCCTGCAAAATCCTTTTAATTATCCACGCAGAGAAGAAAATTTTTTAATTTTTTTTGCCAAAATGTGTAGCATATTGACGCATACTATGATATAATATATTCTATATATGCAGTTGTTTATATATGAAAACACTCTTACTGGAATGGGAGGATATTTGTTATGTCTTATAGATTAGAAGTCAGAAAACAA
>JAAYTO010000111.1 GCA_012523755.1 Clostridium sp.
GAGTTATAAAAGAAAATAATTAGCTCAGCATGCAAATTATGCAAAATACTCTCGTTACTAAGAGACCGTTATTTGAAATAGTTGTATAAAAAATGGGATGCCATCTACTTTTCTTTTTCCTACAATAAATTGACGCTATCCCAAAAAAAAATGATACCTTACAGATAGGTTATAACCTTATTAAATCAAGAGGATACATATAAATTAATAGCGCTGTTAATTTTAATGTATCAAATTCAATATCAAGAAGGCAGGGATAAATGTGCACAGTAAATATAAAAAATATATTATTGCTCTTTTAATATGCTTATGTACATTAGCAATCGTCATAGTTTTAGGTAGTATGAAGGAATCTAAAAAGGGAGTAGAATCTAATGTGGACATGACCTTTGTTATTGATGGGCTTATATCACAAGATGGTATTTCCTTACAGATGGGTGAAGGTAATGGAGGTGAATATGATAGTTATAGTATTAATGATATTACAGAGTTAGTAAGTTATTTTTATAAAGATAATTGGAAAGAACATACTCAAAGTAAATATAGATTAAGCATATTTTCTCCATATATTATGATTGACTTTACCATTAACTCAATAAAAAGCAGTATATGTTTCGATAAAAGTTCTAAACTTGTGGAACTGAGATATGGAGATGAGCTTTATTACTATACAGTACCTGAAAATGTTATTGATAGTATGGAAAATTATATTATAGAAAATGCATCTAAATAAATGCAACACAAAAGGCAGAGAACGTTTTATTTCACAATTAAGATAGTGTAAAGTGAGATATGAAAAATAGGACTATGAAAAAATAGTCCTTACGAACCTTGAAAAGTTAAAATATTCCTCTAAAATGGAGTTAGTTGAGCCTCATCCACTAATCTAGGTATACTAAAAATATCCTATGGATTTGATGGATAACCTACCAGAAGCTGATGGATAAGGCATGGAAAACTTGCCGCTTTGCTTGAATTTAATGTGGACAATGAAAACCGCATTGACCACATTAAATTCACAAGTTTACCACACCTTAACCACAGCTTCTAAGCGGCAGGTTATCCACAAGCTCCACAGGAACGACAATTGCTCCTATTGTGCTTTATAATATTATTAAAAAAAAGAAAAAAATCATTAAAAGTTAAAGTATGTAGTTAATAACAACTAGTTTTTAAATAACTTGAGTTTGCTGCATATTTAGTATTGTTTTTTGACCAAGGTAGATAAGTACTTGCCACTTTGCAGGCATATTGTCAGCATCTTTAAAGGCAGCTAACCCATTTAAAGGCTTCCAGTAATTGTATGGATGTGGTCTCAAAAAATTATAATATGCGACCCAAAGTGAAACGCCATATAGTGCACCGTTTTCGCAACCATAGCCACAAGTAACACGATAAGAGGCCTTGAATGTGCGGTTCAAGCGTTCCACTACTTGCTTTACCCAGCGGAATTCGGTTGATACGGCATCGTCGTTGGTAAGTCCAATGACTTGTGTTACATCAAAATCCCAGTCTTTTTGAAGTTTGCATTGTTGACTGGCAAGTGGATATGCACTATACCCATCTGCAATGAATTTTAAGGCTTTTCCTGGGAAGATTTTAAACTTTTCAAGAGCCATACGCATTGCAAGAATACATGGACCTACAGCACGGTTATCAGACACTTGATACCCAAGTATAGATTTTTTACAAGCATCCATAATAATCCAGACGTAGTGTTTGATACCTTTCACTTTTATGTAGGTTTCATCAGCAGAAAGTATGTTGGAAGGCTTGTAGTCAAATGAATCTGTAAATGGCTTGATAACAGCTGCTGCAGTCATGGCATAATTAGCTACCATGGTATGAGATATGTCAATACCATGAATTTCTTTAAGTGCCTGTGAAGTTTGCCTAGTAGATAATTTAA
>JAAYTO010000112.1 GCA_012523755.1 Clostridium sp.
CTCCCTTTGTATAATTTCTTACCCATTTAGTATAACCCCACTTTTCATTATCTATGGGTAACATCTTACTACAAAGGCTCAATAAAGTTTATCTGTAATTTATGCCATGGCTTAATCTTCCTTCATGATTTCACCGTGTAGCTATGGGTGCATAAAATAAATGTGAAGAAAAGTGTTCTCCAAACTTAAGTTTCACAATTTTTATTCATTTAAATAATAGCACCTATAAGCTATTTCTCCGCAAATAAAATATATGGCAAGTTGTAAAATAAAAATAAATTTTGGCAGGAATTTTACATAGTACAAAATAACAAAGGAATTTGAAAGTTAATGTAGAATAATATTATTATCAGTCAAAATATTCGGTGAGGTATAAAAGTGGCTAACTATAGAGTTGATTTAGCTAATCTGGATAATGTTATAAAAAGGACTATTGAAGCCATAAATAGCAGTAAAACCGAGTTGTATGAGATTGCCGAGGGAGCAAGGGATGAATGCAAGCGGCTTGAAGAGGAACTCGAGTATATTAAAAAACTCATATCAGAAACGATTGAAAGTGTCGAATTTCTTGAGGAAAAGCTTAAAGAAAGCAAGAAACATCTAATGCTTGTGAGTAAATATTACGATAGATATTCTGAGGAAGAAATAAAAAGATCCTATGAGAGTGCAGATGGTTTAAGAGTTGAACTTGCAATAAAGAGAGAACAGGAACAGTATTACATTAAAAGAAGGAATGAAATTGAGTTCAGGCTTAAGGGAGCCTACCGCACTGTTGAGAAGGCGGACAACCTTATTTCACAGCTTGGAGTATCACTAGGTTACCTGACGGGAGATCTTAAAGATGTGAGCATAAAGCTTGAAGATATGCAGCAAAGGCAGCTTTTGGGGATACGAATTATAAAAGCTCAAGAGGAAGAACGTCAGAGGGTTGCAAGAGAGATTCATGATGGACCTGCTCAATCCATGTCTAATATTGTTTTAAAAGCTGAAATATGTGAAAGGTTGGTAGATTCTGATTCTGACAAGGTGAAAGATGAATTGAAACTTTTAAAAGCTGTTGTCAGAGATACACTTCAGGATGTGAGAAAAATAATATATAACCTAAGGCCAATGTCTCTAGATGATTTGGGCTTGATTCCAACCCTTCAAAGATTCGTAGCAAGTTATCGAGAAGAATCTCAAAAACAGGTCATTTTTAAGACAAGAGGGAATCACAACCAGCTTAAACCTGTGGTAGCATTAACTGTTTTCAGGCTGGTTCAGGAGGCCGTCAATAACATAAAAAAACATGCCAATGCACAAAAGGTTTTAATCAATCTTGAGTTTCTAAAAAATGAATTAAAACTGCGTATAACCGATGATGGAATAGGTTTTGACATTAATACTCTTAAACAAAATAGTGGAAATATAAACGGAGGGTTCGGACTAATCAGCATGAGAGAAAGGGTGGAACTTTTAAACGGAAAATTTGAAATTGATTCTGCTGTTAGTAAAGGGACAAGATTATATATAACAGTACCTTTGGTTCCGGAAGAGGAGGTCTAAAATGGATAAGATACGTGTTGCAATTGCTGACGATCATGCTATGGTAAGACAAGGTCTCAAACAGATTTTAGAGCTGGAGGATGATATAGTTGTGGTGGCACAGGCATCAAACGGAGAGGATGCTGTGAAAATTGCAAAAGAAAATCATCCAGACGTGATTCTTATGGACATTAATATGCCGGGAATAAATGGATTGCAGGCAATAAAGGAAATAAAGGAGGAGGAAATTTCCTGCGGAATAATTGTACTCACTATTCACGAAGATAGGGAGTATTTGTTTAAGACTTTGCAGCTGGGTGCTCAAGGATATGTGCTTAAAGACGCGGATCCGGCTGTGTTGGTTGAAGCCATTAGAAGTGTACATCAAGGACAGCCTTATATACAGGCGAATATGACTAAAGAGCTTGTTAATGAGTTCAATAGGGTAATGACCCATGATAAGGGTAGAAATGAAGAAAATAACCTCACAGCAAGAGAGTTAGAGGTTCTTGAGCTTATAGCCGAAGGCTTGATTAACAAGGAGATAGCAAAACGCCTTTATATAAGTGAAAAGACAGTCAAAAACCACGTATCAAATATTTTCAGAAAGATTAATGTATCTGATAGGACACAAGCTGCAATATATGCCTTTAAACACAATATAATGAGTTAGAATAACGATAGTCTACATAAAAAGGGACATTCGGTGGAATGTTCTTTTTTTATATGTAAAATTCACATAGAGTCTGGCTAATAGGACTGGCTTTATAGGACTTCATATAATTCTTCTAGGTATATTAGTTTATATTAATCGGGGCACACGATGGATAGTATATTGAACCGTGACAATTTATAATAAAAGTGTAAGGTAATTAATTATCCTTACAGGCAAGGAGGATAACATAAACAATGAAACTATTTAGAGTTTTATGTAAAGTTTTTAAGAAACAAAAGGGTCAAGGACTGGTGGAATACGCATTTATAATTATCTTCATTGCAATGGCATTGTTTGTTGTACTTGGCACAATGGGCTCATCCTTAGTAAATTTCTTTAACTACTTCATGTCACTTTTCTAGATAAATATTGAACGCAGGCGACTGAACTACATTAATATATCCGTTCAATAGTTTTATGCATATGATTTCGCAATAATCAGAATAAAGGAATGTAAAAGATTTTGTGCGGAACATTCTGCATAACTTATTCAATAAATTGGTTGAGGAGGAAATAAAAAAAAGAAAGGTGGAAATAGGAATGCTAAAAATGTATGTAGTTTATCTCAGAGCGTTGTTAGGAAACAAAAAAGGACAGGGAATGGTTGAGTACGGACTTATTATTTCATTGATAGCAGTAGCATGTATAGCTGCATTGTTGGTGCTAGGACCAAAGATAGCTGAGTTGTTTACGTCGGTATCCGACACCTTGACTCCAGCTTCAGGCACTCCGTAATTAAGATTATTGGTAGTTATAAGTTAAATTAAACTATTATAAATGGAAAGGTGGAAGATAATTATGTTAAAAATGTGTGAGGTTTATCTTAGAATGTTGTTAGGAAACAAAAAAGGACAGGGAATGGTTGAGTACGGACTCATCATTTCATTGATAGCAGTGGCGTGTATAGCTGCATTATTGGTGCTAGGACCAAAGATAGCTGAGTTGTTTACATCGGTATCTGACACAATAACTCCGGCTTCAGGTACTCCTTAATTTATATACGAAAAACTACCCTATCTGATCTTAGATAGGGTAATTTTAAAGTCAGGTGTTGAAGTGAAACAGGTTAAAAGCTTAAGGGGGAATTATATGCCCCCGGGCTTTTATTTAGTGGGATTTCACGAAGTGAAATGACCAAAAAGCGAAAGGGCTCGACGCCCTTGAGCTTTTACTTTCAATGGGGGAAAGGTGTGGTTTTATGTGTTTGAAACAGAAGTTTTTGGGCAACCAGAAGGGTCAGTCCATGGTAGAAACCGCTTTGATACTTCCCATAGTAGTTTTATTACTGACCGGTATAATCGATTTTGGTTTGCTGTTCAATAATTATTTAGTAATTACCAATGCCTCTAGGGAAGCTGCAAGAAATGCCGCAGTAGGCTGCACGGATTTGGAAATAAACATGTTGGTAGCAAATATGACATCGACCCTCGATCAGTCTAAAATGGAAACAAAAATACATCCGGTCCAAGCCGACAGAGTAAAGGGTGAAGAGGTAACAATTACTATAACATATGACAATGTGCTTTTAACTCCTCTGGTTTCTTCTATTGTACCTAATCCTTTGAAACTTACAACAAAAACTGTAATGAGAATAGAGTGAACTAAAGTCTTAATCCATAAGCTAAATGAGGGATAAGCCATGAAGAGGAGAACAATTTTCAATATATTGAAGGAAACAAAGGGAAGTACATCACTAGTATTCATTTGCTCGGTTGTTTTAATTGTAATTTTATCTGCAATTATAACGGATATAGGTTATGTAGCCTATGAAAGGTATAGGCTTTCGAAAAATGTTGATTCTATAGTGATGTCTGGGGCTCAAACTCTTGCCGATAACAGGGAAAAATGCATTGAGTCGATTAAAAGGAAGGTTTCTGCAAAAATAAGGGGCACTAGCAACATGGATATAAGTATATCTGATAACAATAGGGAAATAACTCTGTATGTTAAAAAGGATATAGGTTACATTTTTTTAAGGTATATAGGCTTTAAAGATAAACAGATAGAATCGAGAGTTACTGCAAAGCTGTCTAATATTACATCCTTTAAGGGAATAAGACCTTTTGCCATCGAAAGAAAAGAACTGCCGTTTGGAGAGCAGTGTAAGCTTACAAATTCCAGTGATGCAATAAATAAGGATAACGATGATGTGCAGGTTCTACAGATAATTCCTCTTGATACTCAAAATGAAAGCTTTAAAACATCATTTGTTTATGGTTATAGAAAAAAGGTGCATTTAAGTATGAGTTTATATGCTGTTTCCGGCGGTTCATTGAATATAGATGAAAATAGTGTTGATGAACTAATTAATAAATGCAGGCACAGTCCTTTATGTTCTTATGAGAAACATGCTCACGGATGTCCGAGAATAATAATCCTTCCTGTGGTTGAAAAAGAGGATTTATCCATCGATGGGGCAATGAAAGTTGTTGGTTTTACAGCGTTTTTTGTTGAGGGAGGAAATGTGGCTAAAGGTATAAGGGATACAATAACACTAGAGGGAAGGTTTATAAGGTATACTGTGAATGCTTCAACCAGCGACGGAATGCCGGATTTTGGACTCTTGGGAGTTAAACTCATTCACTAAACCTCATTAATAAAAAGTTTTAGTGAAAGAACCGAAGGGATAGAAATTTTATACTGAGGAGGAGCATTATGGAGTCAGTTAATAAACGTGTAATTATAATTTCGCTTGTTTTGGCAATATTCACAACCAGTTTGGTGTACTTATATATACAAAAAGCAACAGCAAAGACTGAGGTAACTGAGTATATTAATGTTTATGTTGCAGCCACAACATTGCCCGCAAAGCATTTGATAACAGAAGCGGATATAAAAAAGTCAAGGGTAACCAGAGAATACTTAAGTCCTCAAGCTGTTCTAAACGAGGCGGATATTATTGGAAAAAGACTAAAAGATAGAGTAATTGAAGGCGAGCAAATCTTGAGGGATAGACTTGTTGATGATAAAGATTTGACATTGGCATTTAATCTTCCTGTAGGAAAAAGGGCAATGGCGGTAAATGTAAGTGAGCAAATTGCTGTAGGTTATTTGATAAAGCCCGGAGACACAGTGGATGTTATAGCAAATTTTAGTGGGGCAAATAATGAACCAAATATGACAAAAATAGTGATTCAAAATGTTACGGTTCTTGCCGTAGGTAAGAATATGGGATCAGCAGAAGAGAAGTCCCAGGAACTTCCTAACACGGTAACACTGGCCGTAACTCCACAGGATGCAGAAAAACTCTCGTTTGTATCGGAGTTTGAAAGTATAAGGCTGATCCTTAGAAACATAGAGGATGAAAAAACAGTAAATACCGACGGTGTGATTAAGAAGGACATGACTGGCATCAAAGGAGCACAAAACGTATTACCGGTGCAAGAACCATAGAGTTTTGACAGAAAATACAACATCATGCAATGTATGTTGCCAAAAGATTTTGGATCAAAAAATGCAGTTAAAGCAACTGTATACTAGAAGCCGATTTTTTCGCAACATATGAATCAATGAGTATATTTTGCAATATCCAAAATCAATGTAAAATGTTTATTGCAAAATATATAGGATATGGAGGGGAACTTATGGAAAAAATTAAGGTTGTAATTGTTGATGACACTGAGGAAACCAGAAATAACGTCAAGACGTTGTTGTCTTTTGAAAAGAGAATTGAAGTAATCGGTGAGGCTGAAAACGGTGAAGAAGCTGTTTTTATTGTCAGAGAATCACAACCGGATGTGGTATTGATGGATATAAATATGCCGGTTATGGATGGTATAAAGGCTACTGAGGAAATATCCATGAATGTTCCGGAGACGGCAGTGGTAATAATGTCTGTTCAAGGGGAAATGGAGTATTTGAGAAAGGCAATGGCAGCCGGTGCGAGGGATTTTCTGAACAAGCCTTTTTCCAGCGATGATCTGGTCAATACTATTATGCGGGCTTATGACATTGAGTCACAGAGAAAGCGGAGTTCAAAGGTCACTAGAGTAAAAGAAGAGATTAAATCGAAGGTCATTTCGGTTTTCAGCACTAAAGGCGGTGTGGGAAAAACAACTATTGCTTCAAACTTGGCAGTTAGCTTGGCTAGGGCATCAAAGAAACGGGTGGCTCTTGTGGACTTGGATCTCCAATTTGGTGATGTGGCAATAATGCTGAATGCATCAATAAAAAACACCATAAGTGACCTGATTAAGGAAATAAACATGTTGGACAGTGATATGATGGAAGATTATCTGGTAACTCATTTTTCCGGGGTACGTATCCTGCCGGCACCTGTAAAACCCGAGTATGCAGAGTATGTGACATCATCCCATATGGAGAAGATAATAAATACTTTGAAAGAATATTATCACTATATCATTGTGGATAATTCCGCAAGCTTTCATGAAACTGCACTGGCAGCTCTTGATATTTCTGACAGGATTCTTTTGGTTTCAACCCTTGATCTTCCAACAATCAAGAATGTGAAAGCCGGTCTTGATGTTATGGAAACATTGAGGTATCCGAAGGAAAAAATAAATATAGTTGTAAATAAAGCCTCAGAACAGTTTGGAATTAAGTATAAGGACTTTGAAAATACTTTGAAGCATCAGATATGGGGATTTATACCTGAGGACAGTCAAACGGTTATCACGTCAGCCAACAAAGGGTTTCCCTTTGTTATGACTAGGGCAGAAACAAAGGTGGCAAAGGCAATATTAAGCATTGCAAATGAAATACTGAAGGAAAAGGAACCGGAAACTAAGGACAAGGAAAAGAACGCCATTAAGAAAATATTTGGCATGTAACCAATGGGGGAATAAATATGTCATTACTCGAAAGGCTTCAAAAAGAAAAAAATACAGAAATATCGGATAACAAAAACCTGAGGGCAAAAAAAATACAGCAAATACAGGAAGACCCTTATGCAAGCATAAAATCAAAAATACACAGCAGGATAATTGATGAAATAAAGAGCGATGCCTTAAAAGATCTCGATGACGATGGAAGCGAGGCTTTAGAGCATGAGATAACATCCATTGTTGAAAACATATTAAACGAAGAAAACTCCTACATAACAAAAAACGAGAGACAGAAAATAATTTCGGAAATAATTGACGAGACCATAGGGCTTGGTCCGATAAATCCGTTGATCCACGACCCTACAATATCTGAAATAATGGTAAATGGCCCGAACAAGGTTTATGTAGAGAAAAAAGGAAGACTTGTGCTGTCCGATGTAAGGTTTAAAGACGACCAGCATGTTATACATGTTATAGAAAAGATAGTGGCACCCATAGGAAGAAGGGTTGATGAAAGTTCTCCAATGGTGGATGCGAGACTTCCTAACGGCTCTCGTGTTAATGTAATAATCCCACCCCTAGCATTGGAAGGACCTAGCATCACGATAAGAAAATTCTCAGAGAAGCCCTTTGATGTAAAAGACCTTATAAACTTTGGCACCCTGACACCGAATGTTGCCATGTTTCTAAAGGCATGTGTTGAAGCTAGGCTGAACATAGTAGTTTCCGGGGGAACCGGCAGCGGTAAAACCACGACTCTGAATGTTATTTCCTCCTTTATACCTGAAGATGAAAGAATAGTCACGATAGAGGATGCTGCGGAAATTCAGCTTGCCCAAGAGCATGTTGTAAGGCTTGAGACCAGACCTCCGAATATTGAAGGGAAAGGTGCCGTTACCATAAGGGATCTGGTCAGGAACTCCCTTAGAATGAGGCCTGATAGGATAGTTGTCGGAGAAGTCAGGAGCGGTGAGGCTCTTGATATGCTTCAGGCGATGAATACCGGTCATGACGGTTCTCTTACCACCGGCCATGCCAATACACCAAGGGACATGCTTGCCCGACTTGAGACCATGGTGCTTATGGCAGGAATGGATCTTCCCGTAAAAGCAATAAGGGAGCAAATAGCATCGGCCATTGATATTATTGTACAGCAATCTAGGTTTAAAGACGGAAGTAGAAAGATTACCCACATTTCCGAGGTCACAGGAATGGAGGGCGATATTATAACCATGCAGGATATCTTCATCCATAAACAGAGTGGCAAGGATGAAAGGGGCAGAATAATCGGAGATATAGTGCCCACAGGAATCAAACCAAAGTTTATGGAAAAAATAGAAAGAGCAGGGGTAATGCTTCCTTCAGATCTTTTTACACCATAACCCTTATGTGCAATTGGTATGCAACAAAACCTTTAATGGAGGGCTATAAAATGCTATTTATTATTTCAATACTGACTTTTGTAACTGCGATGATGTTATTCTACCCAACATTTGGGTATTTAATCGGTAAGCAGAGTTCCATAGTGCGTTTAAAAAAGTATATCAGTATAGAGGAAAACAGAGAAGCCAAGAAAAAGACAAAACAAAAGGAATACAAGGCTGGACTTAGCATAATAGCAAGAGGGGTTAAAGGTGCAAGATTTCTGGATGGATACAAAAAAAAGGTACAGTTGGAGCTTCAAAGGGCACACATATTATTGAAGCCTGAGGAGTTTATAACCATATGCATTATTCTTATGCTGGTTTTGAGTACTTTTTTCTTTGCACTTTTTGGTTCATCCTCCATGGCAATAATTATTGCGTTGATTGGCGGATTGGTAGGATGGCTTATTCCCGTTATATACCTCAAGCTAAAAATAAGAAAAAGAATTAAGCATTTGAACGATCAGCTAAATGACGCGATAGTTCTTATATCAAACTCTCTAAAGGCGGGATACAGCTTTTTTCAAGCGGTGGATATTGTCAGTAAAGAAATGACCGGCCCTATGGCGGAGGAATTTACACTTCTCCAAAAAGAAGTAAATTTTGGAACAAGTACTGAAAATGCCCTGGAAAATTTGGTTAACAGGGTTTCCAGCGATGACCTGGAGTTGGTTGTCACTGCAGTAATGATTCAAAGGCAGGTGGGGGGAAATCTGGCTGAGGTCTTAGACAATATTTCCAATACCATAAGAGAGAGAATAAGCATCAAAGGTGAAGTGAGAACTGTTACTGCCCAAGGAAGAATGTCTGGTCTGATAATTTCTTTATTGCCAGTAGGTCTTGTGTTAATTTTGTACATGATAAATAAACAGCATATAAGCGTATTGTTTACAGAGCCCCTAGGGCTTGCAATACTTGGATTTTCTATATTTATGGAATTCATGGGGATATATTTTATAAGCAAAATTGTGAAAATCGAGGTGTGAGGTGATGAATATGGTAATGTATTTGCTTTTGGTTTCGGTATTTATTTCGTCCTGCCTTATTTTTTATGCATTCCTGGGAGTTTACTACAGAAATAAAAGGGCAATAAGCATAAGGCTTGACAAAATTAGCAAGGAAGATAACAAATCAATTGAAAGTGAGTTGAACCAGCCCTTGTTTGTCAGGGTTGTAAGACCGATGTTGGATGATATAACCAGAGTGGTTTTAAAGGTAACTCCAAAAGAAATAATTTCAGTGTTTGAAAGAAAGGTTATTACCGCAGGAAGTCCTTTTAACCTGACAATAAAGGATTGGATTAATATTCAAATAGTGATAATTATTGGCTTACCTCTGACCACAGCTGCTTTCAGCATGTACATGGGCTTTGATGCTAGAACCGTTGTCTTTATATGCATAATTGAACTGTGCTTTGGGCTGCTTTTTCCCAATATGCTGCTTAACAGAAAAATCCGAGAAAGGCAAAAAGTCATTTCCAATTCTCTTCCGGATGTTCTGGATTTACTTACAGTTAGTGTTGAGGCGGGTCTGGGATTTGACGGGGCTCTTGCCAAGGTTATTGATAAAATGCCTGGACCTATTGCGATGGAATTTGAAGACGTACTAAACGAGATGAAGGTTGGAAAGCAAAAAAGAGATGCCCTTAGGGATATGGCACAAAGAGTAAATATTCCGGATCTTACCACCTTTATAGGTTCAATAATACAGGCGGATCAGCTTGGTGTAAGCATTGGTAATGTGCTTAGAATTCAATCGGAACAGATGAGGGAGAAAAGGAGGCAGAGAGCGAAGGAGAAAGCTATGAAGGCACCGGTCAAAATGCTTATACCGATGGTATTGTTTATTTTTCCCACTATTTTTTCTGTTCTGATAGGTCCTGTTATAATAAAGGTTATTTATACTTTCACACAGTAATACTTTGAATTTTAGCGAAAAGGGATGCTGTCTCTTTTCTTGCTAAGGGACACTCTCCCTTTCCATGTCGTATTAATAGGCTCTGCAGCTTGCTCCACAATGTTTTTTGTGTTTTTCTTCACTTGATAATTACACTCGTCAACGGTGGGCACATAAAGAGTAAATATACTTTCTTAGGCAATGAAAAAAGGGCATATGCCCTTATCTTTTGTTTTCATTTTAAAAAAGTGGTATAAGGAAATAAAGACCTATTTCCAAATCTATTATTAAGAGTATAAACAGAACTTTTAATGGTAACCTGGCTATCATATCGAAAAAAGTTTTGCTTTTTCGACGTAGATCCATGGCTTTGCGTCATTGTCTTTCGACAATTTTGCCCTGTTTCATAAGCCTATTTATCTCCTTATACCTTAATTAGGGAGGTAGAATGTATTATATATTTATTATAGCATTAATTATGTAAATTGCCAAGTATTATATTTGTCAAGTTTGTGTCAAGTAAAAGTTGGCAATGATCTCTTCATCCTGTTATTTTATTGGTTTACTTGCTTTGAAGGTCAATGTGAAATCCTCATACTTTTAATTTAGTGAACTCCTTTCTGGAAAGTTTGGCTGGTTATGCATTA
>JAAYTO010000113.1 GCA_012523755.1 Clostridium sp.
CCAGCTTCCCATTCTCCGGCGTTAATATAGGCAGTAATATTTTCAGATATGTAGCGGTAAAACAGCATACCTAGAACATATTGCTTAAAGTCCCAGCCATCTACGCTGCCTCTTAGATCATTTGCCATATTCCATATCGTGCGGTGTAATTCCGCCCGTTCTTGTTCTTTTCTGTTGTTATTCATACCTCTACTCCCTCTCATTAGCCATATTGGGCACCAATTCTATGATATCTTTAAAATTAACGCCAAGTGCCGTACAAACTTTTACTAGAACGCCCATACTGACATATTCTTTTTTAGAAAGATATGTTTTTTCCATTATAGCACATTTTCTTCAAATATAACATGATAATTCTGCGTTTGTGAAGGCGAGCAATTCTAAAAAAATATGCTGAGGATAAAGGTTTCGCAACATCGAATTTATGTGGATGATGGGATTAGCGGAACAACTTTGCCGGAAGACTTAAGACGGTTAACCTCATAACTGATTGGCACTATCAGCTTACCAAACTAAACGAAAAAACGGCATAGCCGCAAATCAACGACCATGCCGAATTTTTCAGGAATTATAAATCCCTATCTGACCACTCCAAAAGCTTCTCCTCATTGCTTTATTAATTTGAGTTCCTTCCCTTACCAATCAATACTGTCGACATAAAGGGTGAATTCACCTTCATCTGTAGTCAATACCTGAATTCCCATTTGTTGTGGCAATTCCGGATCTACGTCCTCAGGAAGTGTGAGGGTTAACTCGTTCCACGCATTCTTTTCAAGCATATAATATCCAGCCCATGCCGAATTCCAGAAGGTTTCCTCCCAATCCGGCGTATGAGGCATAATATATGGTTGAATAGCATTTATAGGTGCATCGTCCGGAACCCATACCCTATAGGTTATAGTAGCTCCCGGTGCCACAAAAGCATCTCCATCTATTAATAGCATTGCATCTCCTTCAGCTGAACTGCTTATATCCCACTTAAGAGAGTTTCCGCCCTTAAATGCTTTATCTGTGGTGTTGGCTATAGTAGATGCCTCTGTACCTGATGTTGAGAAACCACCCTTTGAACCATCCTCAAAGTTGAATTTGGAATTATCACCAGTAGCTGATTCTACTGTTAAAGTCACGGTTTTTGTACTCATTAAACCATAGGTATCTGTAACAGTCAGTTTAGCGACATAAGTTCCGGGGTTCTTATACTTATAGGATACTGACTTACCGCTTCCTTCAAAACCATCACCAAAATCCCATGCGTAGAATGCAATATTATTATCCGGGTCTTTCGTGCCACTGGCATCAAACACTATTGTATCATCCGTTGTTGCTTCTTCTTTCGACACAGTGAAGGAAGCAAGAGGTGCACTGTTTTCAGAGATATAAGGAAGTTTTCTTATATACTTCAGTATATTTCTCTTTAATATAGTAATATCGGTAGAATCTATATTGCCATCCATGCAAACGTCAGCTGCTTCTTCATTTATACTAATATTACCCAACTTCTTTAATACATATCTCTTCAACAATGTTAAATCGTAAGAATCAACATTTCCGTCGTCGTCAAGATCACCGTACATAACAGGTGCCTTCGTATCAAGAATAATATGGCATGCTGTCAATGCTGGCACTGTATAAGTAAAGGTATTATCGCTTATCTCTGTTATAGGCATTCTCTTTGTAATGTCTGAACTGCCCCTGTCAAATGCCCAAACTTCTCCTTTGGTATATTCTGCATCGCTGTTAATTGTAAAATTAAAGGTTGTTGAATTATCATAGTTTTTGTTCAAAAGAACTATGTGAAGCTTCCCGTCATCTTCTCCAACTATGGAGGCATAAGCTGAACTTACCTCAGCATCGGATGTTTCGCAGGCTACAGAAGTATCTCCGAAGCTTCCGCCCTGTCCGTCGTAGTTGGTATAGAGGTTTATACCGGCTGCGGTATAATTGTTGGATGCATCACCCCAGTATGTTGCAAGGTATACACCATACTCACCGAACACACCCAGTACATCTGCCTGTGCAATACCGCCAGTTATATGCTTTCCAGCACCATAATCATACTCTGTAATCGCCAGCTTAGTTCCGGGATAATAGTTCTCTATGGATTCAATTATGTTCGGCAGTATTGGAAGGAAATCCTGTTTCCACTGCCCAATCCAGCTGTCTTCAATATATGTAGGATCCCATAGTGTTCTTGCCGCCTGAAGTCTTGCCTTGTTACATGCAATATTTCTTGGATCTTCTCCAAAGCATATTCTAGATCCGCCCCCTGTTGCTTCCGGATACCAGTGAAGATCAAGTACATCTAAAAGCCTCTTTTCTTCTTCATCAGAAGCCTTCTTCATACTGTCAAGATAATAATCTAAAAACCACTTATAATCTCCCTTTACATCTTCCCAATCAGGAGCAGATTGCAATGATTCATATGCAGCAAACCCATACAATGCAGGTCCAAAAATTTCAGCATAAGGATCTACCTTCTTAACTGCCTTAGAAAGAGCTACTGTTTTATCAACAATTTCTTCGCAAGTCACCGGTTCAGGATGAATTCTAGAATGGGTACTAGACCACAATGCCGGCTCATTATCAACGGAATATCCCTTAACTCCTGTTGATGTAGATGCATCACCGTACTTATTAACAAGGAAGTTTACAAATTCGTCCATGTATACATAATCATCAGTTGTATCAGGTGTCAATGAGAAGGGAGCACCTTTTTCAAATACTACTTCCTTCCATCTGGATGACGGTGCAGTTTCTTCTTCCTTAACTGCTCCATCTCCATCCGCTGAGACATAACCTGCAGCCTGCAGTGTTATAATTGAATAATCCGAACCGCTTTCAAGAGCTTTGTCATGGAAAGCTGAAACTACCGCTCCCGGCTCATCCCACTGGTCTTCCGGTACACCTGTATCCTGACAAAGATATGTATCGCTAAAATGCATCCAGTCACTACCGGCATTTGAAAAATTATTCTCCCAGTTATAGCCGGTTGTTCTGTTTCCACCAAACCTTCTTGACTTTAGTGCTGCGTTAAGGCTTTGGTTGCTTCCATAAATATATGGACTGATGGGCTTTCTGTCAACTTTTGTGTTAACATCTACATGTACAACCTTAGAAGTCACTTCCGGTGATGATGTAGGTGTTGGTGTTGGTGTTGGTGTTGGTTCCTGGGTTGGCTCTGGTATTTGATTTGATTTTTCATTTGCATAAGCAGACATAAATACCAGTGCGGAGTTCCAATAAACTGTATGCTCATTTGCTACCCAGTCTCCGGTGCTTCTAGTATAACACTTAGCTGCAAATCTGGATAATCCGGCTCCCTCGTATGCATTAGGTCCCCCCGGCATATATCCGTTAGGTATTCCTTCTTTGCCATCCATGTTGTATATATTGCTAAATACACCTTTTACAGAATCTTCGCCATAGCCTGAAACAAAGCTGAAACGAAGTGGATTTGTACCAAGCAGCCAGTTAAGAGAACCAAAGCTGAATTTTGATACTCTGTCACTGTATTTTCCTAAAAGCTTTGAACCTATTATTGCATCCATAGGAACGTTCATTACCTGCATATTAATTCCCCAGAAATAATTACCTGGAACTATTGCATTATTCCATGGATTGTTCTCATACCTTGTAAGGATATTGTCAAGCCAAATACCAAATTCGGTTTCAATCCAGCTCTCAACCTCAGCATCCTTATTTTCTGCTTTTAAGTATGAAAGAAATGCTGTAAGCCACATATCCCCCCAAGTATGGGCATAGGAATCGGGATCTTCAAACTTATTGGCAAAGAACTTGTAATTTTCTTTGAAATATGTATGATATACTTCTTCTCCAGTAGCCCTGTACAAGGAAGCTGCAGCCCAAAGTCTGTCCCCACTGTCATCGCTTACATTATATGGCCCCGGAGGGGAAATAATGTTATTAGGATTATTCTCCAAAAATGACCAAGCACTTTTCGCAGCATCAAGACACTGATTTGCAAAGCTGGCATCATAATCCTTATATATCAAATATGCATGGGCAAGTGTACCAGCGGCACATGCAGTATCATCGGTAGTGCATCCGTTCTGATCCATGATTATTCTTGATGTAACATTTTCATCATCATCGGACTGAACTCTCGGATAGAATCCTCCGCTTTCCGAATCTTGCATTTTCAGCATCCATTCGAGTTCCCATCTAACCTCATCCAGTATATCCGGTACTCCATTTCCACTCTCAGGTATGTTAAGCTGATCGTCAATAAACTGTGCAGGGAACATTTCATATGCCCAGAACAGATCGGAAATACCAGTCGCACCGGCATTTACATACTTGCCAAAATCTCCTGCATCATACCATCCCTTTGATGCATCAATGGGATCTTTTTTACCAGAAGCAAATATCGCCTCATCGTCTTGAGGAGTTTTATCCTCACGAGGATAACCCTGAGCATATTTTTCTTCCAGTTCTATTCCCTGACGCTGGTAATAGAAATACCTTGCTGCATCTACAACCAGTGAGCTGTATATGTCATCGCCAATTGTAAACTTAGGAGAATTTTCCAGACCATCTATCTTTATGTAGTAATCTCCCGCAATTGTAAAATCCGAAAAATCAGCCTTCAGAATTTTCTCTCCGGAATCAACAGGTTCATATTCCGTCACAAGCGTCAATTTTTCTGCGTATACAACACTGTCGTTCACAGCATCGACAACGGAAAACTCATCCCCTTCCGTTACAGGAAGATCTTCTCCAAATCCTGTTACCAAAGCGTATTTTTCAGTATTAGGAACAAAACCCAACTGGTTTACCTTAATTGCAGGTGCTGACTTTTCATTATCCTCTGATGTTATCTTGATATCACTGAACCAAACCGTAAAAGCTTTTCCGTGTCTCTTGCCAAACAGAAGGCATGTAACATTGGCAGGATTAAAACCGTTATCAAGATAAACTAACTGTTTTAAAGGAATCTTTACATGCTGCCACTCTGTTGTTATGTCAACATAACTTGATATTGCTGCAGTTGTATCAAGTTCCAATACACTGCGCTCATAAACCTTGTCTCTGAATCCGATTAAGAAATCTTCCCCACCGTCTTTACCCTTAATATCGAACTCAAGATAACCGTTTTCGATATATTGTGTGATATCGTGGGTGTTCCATCCTCTTACCGTCACAAGGGAGATCCACCATGCAGAGGTAAGATCTGTTTGGAGGTTAAGCTTTAATGTGGGCAAACCATTGTAAGTCTCCTTTGTGTCAATAGGCAATGTATCATTGACTGTTTCAAGTTCGCCCGCACCACTTCCAGACCAACCGCCAACAGGTTGTCCATCAAAAATCTGAATGTCCAGAAGTTTGCGGTAACTTTCCGGAATAGAAACGTCATCTCCGGAACCGAGTACAACCTGCGGAACCATCATTACAAGCAACATCGTAATTGCCAGAAACATTGATAATGTTCTTTTAGCCATATTTCACACTCCTTAATAATTTTGTTTATTAAAATTTACACAGACATGGAAATAACAAAACCTAAATAAGAGCGGTTTGAAAAAGGCATATATTTAATTATTCAATTAAGGAATATATTCAGGCTGCATAGAATAATGAATTGTATGGTAAATAGAATGGGATAAACAATCTTGCATAATCAGTTAAATTACGCTGCTTCGATTTTATTAATATTGCGACTGCTTCGGTAAATAACAAACATATCCAGCTGAACTGTTGTAAAATATGCCTTTCTAAATCATTACCACTTTTTATCAGGTTTGGTTTAACCAGCTCATCTGTGCAATTTTTCACTTTACTACTTTCACTTTATTAACTTTATTAACTTTATTAACTTTATTAAATAATTTTTTAAAAAAAGTTATATACATATATATATTATATAATATTATTTTTCAAATATAAATACAAAATCTTACTATTATATTATTATGTAATAATTTACATTCAATCCCCCTTACTTCGTCTCTAATATTATTCGCAATTTTCACTTTTTTTGAGGGGTGTATAAAAAAAATACAGTAAAATTATTTAATGTATTAATAATATGACTATTATATTGAAATCACTCAATTAATGCTGAACATCAGGCTTCAGAAGAGGATTATCCCTCACACTGAAGCCTTGAAATAATAAACTTGGATGAAAAGCTAAAACGTACATACACCAGTGGACTTTATTTAGATCAATCCGGCAATTGCTTTTTATATTCCTCATTAGATATGTTGTCCATCAAGTCTACCACACCCTGTTTATCCACCTCATTTGTATAAAACTCCTCATAATCCTCATACCCTCCCATATCCTGGGGAGTATCAGATGAACCAAACTTTACCAGATCGTTAAGTTGATCCATACCCTCAAACTCATCATCTTCCTGTTTATTCAGATACTTCCTTCCCAAGGGTGCATCCCACACCAACTCTTCTACCGGTCTTTGCCATTCCAATGTATCCATTGTAATCTCCTTGCTGCTTTCACAATCAATACACAACCTTGTATAAGGCAAAGCCTCAAGCCTTTCCTCCACTATATCCTTCGAGCACAGCTCGCATTTTCCGTAATTTTCCTTGTCGATTCTGGCTAATGCATCATTTACCTCTTTGAGCAAATGTTCCTCATGAACCTTGAGGGTATTATTCATTTCTGCCTGGAAAACCGCTGTCCCCAACTCTGCAGGATGATTATCATAGTTTGACAACTCATCCGCAGCTTCCATATTCTGCTTAGAAATATCGTGGGCTTTCATCATATTTATTGTGTTTTCCAATTCATTTTTTTGTTTTAATAGAAGTTCCCTGTAATGTTGTGTTTTTTCCATGCAGTTTACCTTCCTTTCTTCAACTTTAGATTAACACAAATAATCGTTTTTTATAGAAGGTTTCTGATGGAAAAAATATTTTGAAATTTATTCTGATAATACCCTGATTATAGTTGAGACCATTTCTATAGCCGCTTTTCTCTATAACCCCTCATCCCATATTTTAGCACGATACGGTAAATGTAACCCCAGTCATTTAATTTCATTATATATTTTGCTTCTTCCAGCAGTTTAGCAGAATACTTTGGTAATTCTCCTTGCTTAAATTCCCGTATTACTTTCTCTAATTCAGAATAATGTATACTGGGAATAAAATAACATTCAAGGGAATACTTAAACGTCTCTAATTCTTTAATATTATTATTGAATGCAAACCATCCCAATATTTATTTATCTTGCTTTTTTCTTTCATATCAGTTTTTCAATATAGTCATTTGCTTCCTTTAATCCGGCACCTGTGATATCTCTATATCGTTTAATAGCTTCATTTTTTTTCCCTTCTGCAATAAGTGCTTTTATCTTATTATCTTCAGATGGTTCAGGTACACCAAGCCTTTTAGCCATTTTATCCAAAAGAATATTTGAACGTCTAATCTCATTTTTTAATTGGTTCATTGCGAGACAAACAATTAGTATTATCGCCAAACCTATACTTATCAAAATAATTTTATCATACATAATATAATTTCTCCTTTTTCGATTGTTTTCACAAGTACAAAAATA
Source organism: Clostridium sp. (assembly GCA_012523755.1). Taxonomy (GTDB): domain Bacteria; phylum Bacillota; class Clostridia; order Acetivibrionales; family Acetivibrionaceae; genus Hungateiclostridium. Next base: position 7,544 of record JAAYTO010000113.1, read on the forward strand.
TCTATTTTTATTCTTATATCCAGTTTTAGTTAATTCTTTCTTTCGTTTCGTTTTTCTATATTATAGCAGGTAATTATAACAATAGATCCAATTACTGCTATAATAAATGCCACACCAACTGCCAGCACTCTAAAAACTGCATAATTAACCCTGTCACAACAATATTTATAACAGACGTTAAAATTGAGAATTTATACGCTTTTGCTTTCTTCTCCTCCATACCATTTACCTCCCTGATAAATATTGCAAACTTTTTAGATCGTTTTTTAAAAAGAGGCAGCAACCGCAGAACCGTTTCATGCCTCTTATATTTATTTCAACAGTCGAAAACGGGATTATATTTCCTTACAAAAAAGCATTATATATTAATATCAAATAAAAGTAAATATATAATTCAATTATTGAAAATCCTAGGTTTTATAATATAATAAGTATATTAATGAAAATCACTTACATAAAGGAGGTTTACAATGAACAATAAAGCTGATATTGGCGTTTTTGGCGGCTCAGGATTTTATTCGTTTCTAAAAGACGTCGAAGAAATCGAAATTGAAACGCCCTATGGAAAACCCAGTGATAAAATTGCACTGGCAGCATATGAGGGAAAAAGGATAGCTTTTCTCCCCCGCCACGGCAAAAACCATCAACTGCCGCCTCACATGATACCCTACAGGGCAAACCTTTTTGCAATGAAAAAGCTGGGGGTAAAAAAGATACTGGCTCCCACAGCCTCCGGCAGTCTTCAACCTAATATAAAGCCCGGTGACTTTGTTGTTTGCGACCAGTTTGTTGATAGAACAACAGGACGTAAAGATACTTTTTATGACGGTCCTGTAACAAAACACATAAGCTCAGCCCATCCTTACTGCCCCAAGCTTAGAAAAATCGCCATTGAGGCAGGCCAGAGGTTGGGTATAACCATCCATGAAAGAGGAACCGTGGTGGTCATACAGGGGCCAAGGTTTTCAACTGTGGCAGAAAGCAGGTGGTTTAACAAAATGGGCTGGGAAGTAATTAATATGACTCAGTATCCTGAATCCTATCTGGCCAGAGAACTGGGCATCTGCTATGCAAATATATCTTTAATTACAGACTATGATGCCGGTTTGGAGGGTCGTGACGATATTGCCCCCGTCACCGAAGAGGCTGTGCTCAAAGTGTTTGAAGAAAATAACGAAAAGGTTAGGAAAATGCTCTTTGAAATAATCAAGAGAATTGACTTGAGTGATGAAAACTGTACATGCAATGATGTTGATTTAAGCGGATTAGACCTTTAGCATCTGTAAAACTCACCATGGCTTGAACCGTGTTTTAAAAGCCAGCCTTGCGGAGTAGACCTCCATTTAAGATAAAACAGTTTTGAAAAGGAGATTTTGATGAAGCCATTAGAATATTGTAACGGAGTATTAAAACTGATTGACCAGACCTTGCTTCCCGTAGAACATAAGACTGTGGTGCTCAACAACTATGTTGAAATCGCCGATGCGATTAAAAACATGATTGTAAGAGGTGCCCCTGCGATAGGGGTAACGGCTGCATATGGGCTGGCAATAGCTGCAAAGTCAATAAATACCGATTCTAAAAATGAGTTCTTTGATCAACTGAAAAAAGTATGCGACATTATAAAAAGCACCCGTCCAACTGCGGTAAATCTGTTCTGGGCTGTGGACAGGGTTTACGGTAAAGCCCTTTCCAACAGGGAGAAGTCTATAGAAAAAATAAAAGAGTTAATTGAAAGCGAAGCGTGTCTGATGGAAAAAGAAGATGTGGAGTCCAACAGGAGTATCGGAAAGTACGGAAATGAACTTATAAAGAAAGGCTCCACCATACTCACCCATTGCAACGCCGGTGCCCTGGCCACATGTGACTATGGCACAGCTTTAGGGATCATCCGTGCTGCCCATGAGTCGGGAAAAAACATCCGTGTGTTTGCTGACGAAACCAGGCCTTATTTGCAAGGGGCAAGGCTTACAGCCTGGGAATTGATGCAGGACAATATTCCTGTCACTTTGATATGTGACAATATGGCGGGGCATTTTATGAAAGAGGGATTAATTGATTGTGTAATAGTCGGAGCCGACAGGATAGCACTAAACGGTGACACGGCAAACAAAATCGGCACCTATTCCCTTGCGGTCCTTGCAAAGGAAAACAATATACCCTTTTATGTCGCAGCCCCCATATCAACCATAGATTTTTCCATAGAAACCGGTGAGCAAATACCCATAGAAGAAAGAAATCCTGTAGAAATTACCCATATTAAAGGTATAAGGATTGCCCCTGAAGGTGTAAATGTAAGAAATCCTGCCTTCGACGTTACACCAAATAGATATATTGCAGCCATTGTTACCGACAAGGGAATTATTTATCCGCCTTACGATGAAAATATCGTAACGAAGCGATAATTATTTAAACAAATATTAAAGGTTATACCTGACAAAAGCTTATGGGCACAAACCCATGAGCTTTTTGGTCGTTCCACTCCGTGAAATCCCACTAATAAGCCTCAAGCTTACCCATCAATCAAGCTTGAGGCCTTTATACTATCAGTGCAATTTTATTTGCCCTTTTTATCCTTCATCATACTTTTCACATGGGCTTTAATCTTTTCAAAACTCTTCTGGCTGATTACATGTTCAATACGGCAAGCATCTTCTTTCGCTGTTTCCTCATCAACCCCTAGGGCAATAAGATAACCGGTCAAAAGCTTGTGCCGCTCATAAATACACTCGGCAATTTCCATACCTCTATCAGTCAATGTTATATAACCCTGATCATCCATTTCTATATATCCATTTTCCCTTAGCTGTTTCATAGCATAACTGATACTGGGTTTGGAAAAATTCATCTCATTTGCAATGTCGATAGATCTAACCTGCCCGTTTCTCTGCTGCAGTATTAAAATGGTTTCAAGATAGTTTTCCGCCGACTCCTGTATTTTCACTATAACTTCACCACCGGTAAATAAGTGTCTTTTTATATGTTAGCATAAACCAACCTGTTTTTCAATGAAAGGCCTTACAGACGGGCATTAAATAAACAAAATCAAAAGAGCATTGCCTCTTAATTTTTTTTACCAGATTGATTGACAAATTAATACCAAGTTGCTATACTGAAATTAGTTAGTTGCAACTAACTAATTATTTTTGAACCGGAGTTAGTTGCAACTAACCCTTTACTTAAAGTTTTTTTAATAATAGATTAAAAAACAATAGCAATAAAATCGAATAAATTTTTTTAAACGGGGGTTAGTCTTGACTAACCGAAAAGGAGGTACGCAAATGTTAAGATTAAAGGATATAAAATTCGGTGAGACGGTAAAAGTTATCAGATTGCATGGTGACGGTGCCATTAAAAGACGCATTATGGATATGGGTATTACGAGGGACTGCGAGATTTATGTTCGCAAGGCAGCACCACTTGGTGACCCGCTTCAAATCAATGTAAGAGGCTGTGAGCTGTGCATCAGAAAAGCAGATGCGGCAATGATTGAGGTTTGCTAAACCCTTATTGGTATAGTTAGGAGAATGGCACAACAACTAACAAAAAAACGACATAACCCACATCAGTAACTATTATGGTATAGTTAGGAGGAAAACTCATGACAATAAAAATTGCCCTTATTGGCAACCCGAATTCCGGTAAGACCACAATGTTCAATGACCTGACGGGAAGTAATCAGTATGTGGGAAACTGGCCCGGCGTAACGGTTGAAAAAAAGGAAGGAAAATTAAAAGGTCATAAGGATGTTATTATCACAGATTTACCGGGTATCTATTCCCTTTCTCCCTATTCACCGGAAGAAGTGATTACCCGGGACTATCTAATTAATGAAAAACCCGCTGTTATTATAAACATTGTTGACGGAACCAATATCGAACACAACCTTTACTTGACCACTCAGTTAGTCGAGGTTGGCATGCCGGTAATAATAGCCCTTAACATGATTGATATTATACGAAAAAACGGCGATGATATTAACGTGAAAAAACTCTCTAAAGAGTTGGGATGCGAAGTAATTGAAACCTCTGCCTTAAAGGGTATTGGCTCTAATGAAGTCGCCAAAAGAGCAATTGCCCTTGCAAAAGAAAAAGTAAATACCGAGTCAAAATCCAAATTTTCCGGGTTGGTTGAAGAAGCTTTATCTAAGATCTCCGACTTGATTAAAAACAGGGTTGACATCGGATATTTACGCTGGTACAGCATTAAAGTCTTCGAGGGCGATGCAAAGGTTTTAGATCAGCTATCCCTTGATGAACATACAAAATTGCAAATAAGAAATATTACCGCCGTATGTGAAAACAAGTTCAACGATGACTGTGAAAGCATTATTGCCGGTGAAAGATACAAATACATCGATTCTATAATTAAAGGCTGCTACCAAAAGAAAAAGAGTTCTACAAGAACTGTTTCCGATAAAATCGACAGCATCCTCACCCACCGCTATTTAGGTCTTCCGATTTTTGCCGCCATCATGTTTCTTATATACTACATCTCAGTATCAACGGTGGGTGGATGGGCCACCGATTGGGTAAACGATACCTTATTCGAAAGCATAATTCCCCCAGCAGTAGAAAGCTTTTTGAATTCGGTGAACTCTGCCCAATGGCTGTCCTCTTTGATCCTTGATGGGATTATAGCCGGTGTGGGTGCAGTGCTGGGTTTTTTACCCCAGATGATTATTTTGTTTTTCTTCCTTACGCTCCTTGAGGATCTTGGATATATGACCCGGGTAGCTTTTATTATGGACAAAGTATTCCATAAGTTCGGTCTTTCAGGAAAGTCTGTTATTCCAATGCTTATCGGAACAGGTTGCAGCGTACCGGGTATTATGGCATCAAGAACTATTGAAAGTGAGCAAAACCGGAAAATGACCATCATGACTACATCCTTTATTCCTTGCTCTGCAAAGCTGCCGGTGATCGCACTTATATCGGGAGCATTGTTTCCCGGTTCTGTGTGGGTAGCTCCCGCAGCCTACTTTATAGGTATCGCAGCGGTAATTTGTTCCGGTATAATTTTGAAGAAAACCAGAAGTTTCTCCAGTGATGACACACCCTTTGTCATGGAGCTTCCTGCGTACCGTCTTCCAGGCTTTAAGAACATGGTTATTCATATATGGGACAGAACCAGATCCTTCATCAAAAAAGCAGGAACAATTATATTTCTTGCCAGCGGCATCATCTGGTTTTTGTCGAGCTTCAACCGGCGATTGCAGATGGTAGATGCATCGGATTCGATACTTGCCTTTTTGGGAAATATATTGGCTCCTGTATTCATGCCCCTCGGTTGGGGAGATTGGAAAGCTACGGTTGCAACCCTCACCGGGCTTGCAGCAAAAGAGAATATTGTGGGAACCTTCGGAATCCTCTATGGCTATCAGGAAGTTGCCGAAAGCGGTGTTGAAATCCAGGCAAACCTCAGTGCCTCTTTCACTCAGCTTGCAGGGTTCTCCTTTCTGGTTTTTAACCTGTTATGTGCACCCTGCTTTGCCGCCATAGGTGCCATAAGAAGAGAAATGGGAAGTGCCAAATGGACTTTCATTGCAATCGGTTACCAGACAGTCCTTGCATACACCGTTTCCTTCTGTATATACCAACTTGGCATGCTTTTTGCCGGCAATGGGTTTAATGTGTTCTGTGCTATTGCTGTTGCACTGGTATTTTACTTTGTTTATTTATTGTTCAGACCACATAACAAAAAAGACTCTTTGCAAAAAACGGGAAAAATCCTTTTAGGAGGTGCCAACTATGATTAACATTATCGCAGATAATCTGGCAAATATTATTATCAGTACAGTTTTAGCCGGTCTTGCTGTCCTGGCTGTTATTAAAATCATAAAAGACAGAAAAAGTGGAAACAGCTGCTGCAACTGCCAAGGATGTCCTTCTGCAAGCATATGCGGCAGTAAGGATTCTTCTGATAAATAGATTAATGGGGGCACATATACGCCAATATTTTACAATACCCTCTTAATCAAAATAATGGGTTCAGACTATTGAATTCATATTATCAGGTGATTACTGAGTGAAGGAAAATATTTCGGAAACCTAGCCCATATTTTCCTTCACTTTTTATTTAATACCTTTTGCTTAATACCTTTTAAAAGGCTTTAACTCTCCTTGCTTTTACTCCTCTTTTTTAAAAGCCAATCCCTTATCTTTGATTCATAACCGTTGGACGTGGGCTCATAATAAATGGTCCCCTTCATCTCTTGTGGAAGGTAATCCTGCTCAACATAGTTGCCCGGATAATCATGGGCATATTTATAGCCCTTTCCATAACCCAAGTCCTTCATTCCCGATGTAACGGCATTTCTTAAATGCATCGGCACTTCACCGGTACGCTTGTTTTTCACATCATCCAAGGCTTTACCTATTGCCAGATAGCATGAGTTTGACTTTGGACTTACGGCCACCATAACGGCAGCCTGGGACAATATTATCCGAGCCTCGGGCATACCCACCATATGAACAGCCTGTGCCGCCGCAACCGCCACCTGCAAAGCAGCCGGGTTAGCCATTCCCACATCCTCCGAGGCACATATCATTATTCTACGTGCCAAAAACATAGGATCCTCCCCGGCATCTAATGCCCTCGCAAGATAAAACACTGCTGCATCGGGATTACTTCCCCTCATGGATTTTATAAACGCACTTATGTTGTCATAATGTCCGTCTCCGGATTTATCGTACCTTGCAGCCTTTCTCTGCACACACTCTTCAATTAATGCCACATCAATAATAAGTCTGCCGTCCTTATCAATAGGCGAGCTCAAAACAGCAAGCTCCAAAGAGTTTAGAGCAATTCTGGCATCCCCGTCGCATATGTATGCCAGATAGTCCAAAGCCTCGTCCTGAATCTCTATCTCTAAATTTCCCAGTCCCCGCTCCTTGTCTTGGAGGGCATTTTTAATAATTTTTTTTATTGAATCACTGCCAAGGGGCTTTAGCATAAAAACCGAAGACCTTGAAATCAAAGCCTTGTTCACTTCAAAGTAAGGATTTTCAGTGGTGGCTCCCACAAGAATTATTGTGCCGTCCTCCACATAAGGAAGCAGTGCATCCTGTTGAGCCTTGTTAAACCTGTGAATTTCGTCAATAAATAACACGGTTTTGCCCATAGGATTAAATATCGGATTTTGGGTATCGGAGACAACTCTTTTAATATCGGCAATACCGGAAGTAACAGCGTTGAGCTTTTCAAAATTGGCTTTAGTGCTGTTTGCAATAATTCTTGCCAGAGATGTCTTCCCGGTTCCGGGAGGTCCAAAAAGAATAATGGATGAAATTCTGTCGGCTTTTATCATTCTGTTTAAAAGCTTTCCTTCACCCACTATCTCTTCCTGCCCAAAAAACTGTTCCAATGTCTTCGGCATCATCCTATAAGCCAACGGCTCCTTTTTTAATTCCATAACATCCTTCCTAACTACAGCTTATAAACCTTATTTGACGACAATACATTAACACCGCTCTTTACAAGTTTATCCGCAGCTTCTTCCAGTGCTTCAACCCTTAATATTACCAATGCCTCTTCCTCTGTTTTCCCTACAAAAGCATACATATACTCTATACCTATGGACTCCTCATTCAAAACCCTCAATGCCATTTCAAGTCCACCCGGTTTGTCGGGAACTCCTATTGCAATTACATCTGTGGAGCTTACAGTAAAATCATTTTCCTTTAAAACTTTTTCAGCCTTGTCGGGATCGTTTACAATAATCCTCAAAATCCCGAAATCAGTAGTGTCAGCTATGGAGAGAGCACTAATGTTAATATTGTTGTCCCCAAGAACTTTAGTGACCTCAGCAAGCCTACCGGATTTGTTTTCTAAAAAAACTGAAATCTGTTTAACCAGCATGTTTTATCCCTCCCATTTTATATGGAATAACCTATATTATTACCTAGTTTTATTAAATCTTACGCTTATCTATCACGCGCTTAGCCTTCCCTTCACTTCTTTCTATGGTCTTTGGCTCAACAAGCTTAACCTTAGCACCTATTCCTAGAGTAATCTCTATAGCTTTTCTTATTTTCTTTTCAATATCTTCAATTCTCTTAATCTGGTCTGAGAACATGTCCTGATTCACTTCTACCCATATTTCCAGCACATCCAGATTCTCTATCCTGTCAACAATCATAAGGTAATGGGGTGCTGCTTCTCCAAACTCAAGAAGAACACTTTCAATCTGGGACGGGAATACATTGACTCCTCTGATAATAAGCATATCATCAGACCTTCCCAGTACCTTGCTCATTCTGACAGTAGTTCTACCACATTCACATTTTTCATAACTTAGAGTTGAAATATCCCTTGTTCTATACCTTAAAAGAGGCAAACCTTCCTTGGTCACCGTTGTAAACACAAGCTCTCCCTTTGAACCGAAAGGAAGTACTTCTTCGGTCACAGGATCAATAATTTCCGGAATAAAATGATCCTCCTGAATATGAAGCCCGCATTTGCAGCTACACTCAGTGGCAACCCCAGGACCTATTACTTCACTTAATCCATAAATATCGATAGCAAGCAATCCCAATCTTTCTTCTATCTCTTTACGCATATTTTCAGACCACGGTTCAGCTCCAAAAACACCGGCTTTAAGACCCAGTTCTTCCTTACTGATGCCCAACTCCTCCATCTCCTCAGCCATATATAGAGCATATGACGGAGTACAAGCCAAAAGAGTTGTTCCAAAGTCCTTCATTATCTGAATCTGTCTTTTTGTATTGCCGCCGGAGATGGGTATAACCGATGCACCTATCCTCTCTGCACCGTAGTGAATTCCCAGACCTCCGGTAAAGAGACCATAGCCGTAAGCCACCTGGATAAATGAATCCCTATCGGCACCTGCCGAAACCAATGTTCTAGCAGCCACTTCAGCCCAAGTATCGATATCTTTTCTGGTATAACCCACTACCGTTTGCTTTCCGGTAGTACCGGATGAAGCATGTATCCTGACAATTTCACTCAAAGGTGCAGCAAACAGTCCATAGGGGTAAGTATCCCTTAAATCCTGTTTATAAGTAAACGGAAGTTTTTTGAGATCCTCCAGCGAATTTATATCCCCCGGTTCAATACCTGCCTTCTGCATTTTTTCCCTATAAAACGGCACATTGTGATATATCCTTTTTACAGTATTAATGAGCCTTACGGTTTGCACCCTTGCCATCTCTTCCCTGTGCATACATTCATACGTAGGATTCCAGTACTGCATAAATCTACCCCCATATATTAAAATTTTTTTAAAATCTTAGTTTATCCCCTTTTATAACCTTCTTCAAAGGCCTTAAGGTTTACATCCAGTGCCTTTTGGGGAACGGTTTCCTTCAATGCCTCAATCCATATTTCCTTATCTATATTTATAGACTTTGCCAAAAGCCCAAGCAAAACTGTATTCACAGCCTTTATATTTCCACAATCCTTGGCGATCTTAAACGCATCCAGAGAAATAACGTTTTTAAAGCCTTTCTTCAGCCCGTCGATTATGCTTTCCGGATACTTTTCTTTCCCGATAATAACGGGCATAGGGCTGATTTTTTGCTCATTAACTAAAAGCTTGCTGTCTTCTTTCAAGTACTCAACCCATCTTAGTGCCTCTAGCTGCTCAAAGGCAATAACTATATCGGCCTCTCCCTTTTCAATTATCGGTGAATATACCTTTTCCCCCATTTTTACATAGGTTACAACGCTTCCGCCCCGTTGAGACATACCATGCACTTCAGAAACCTTAACATCATAATTCTGTCTAAGAGCAACATTTCCAAGAACCCTACTTGCAAGCAATGTGCCCTGTCCGCCGACTCCCACTATTAATACATTATGCTTATTCATTTTTTTCACCAGCCTTTTCAATCGCATCAAAGTTGCATACCTTTGAACATAATCCGCAGCCCACGCACAAAGCTTCATCAATTTCTATATGATCTCCCATGTCAACAATGGCAGGGCAGCCCAGTTTCAAACACATCCTGCATTTTTTACATTTCTCTTGGTTAATTCTATGGGATCCTTCATGCTTCACATTCTTCAAAAGTGCACAGGGTCTTTGTGCTATGATCACAGAAGGTTCATCCGCCTCAATCTCTTCCTTTAAGATCTTTTCAAACTCCTTTAAGTTAAAAGGATCTTCAATCCTCACCCTGTCAACTCCAACAGCATGACAAAGCTTTTCAAGATCCACCTGTTTTGTCGGTTCTCCCTTTATTGTAAAGCCTGTTGCAGGATTGTGCTGATGTCCGGTCATTCCGGTAATGGAATTATCTAGGATAATAACCGTTGAATTACCTTTATTGTAAACCACATCAATAAGTCCGGTTATTCCCGAATGTATAAAAGTAGAGTCTCCCAAAATTGCAACGGTCTTGCCGCCAAATTCCCTGCCCCTTGCCTTCTCCATGCCATGGGCAGCCCCAATACTGGCACCCATACAAATACAGGTGTCCATAGCCTGGGTTGGAGGCAATGCACCTAAAGTATAACAGCCTATATCACCGCTTACCGTAAGCTTTAGCCTGTTGAGAACATAATACGTTCCCCGGTGCGGGCATCCGGGACACATTACAGGAGGTCTTACAGGTATTCCTGTGTCCGATATTTTCTTTTCTTCAATTCTCTGTCCCAAAACCTTTTCTTTTATAAGGTTTGCACTGTATTCCCCCATCACCGGCAATAAATCCTTGCCGATTACTTTTATTCCCATTTTTCTTACATGATCTTCAATAAAAGGTTCAAGCTCTTCAATCACATAAAGAGTTTTGACCTGCTTTGAAAAATCCTCAATCAATTTATCAGGAAGGGGATAAACCATTCCCAGCTTAAGATAAGAAACATCACCAAAAGCCTCTCTTGCATACTGATAAGCTATGCCCCCGGTTATCACTCCTATATCCTTGCTTCCCCACTCAATCCGGTTCAAATCGGTAGTGTTAGCAAATTTCCCTAAGTCATCCAGTCTCTTTTCTACAACAACATGTCTTTTTCGTGCCATTGCAGGCATCATAACATACTTTCCCGGATACTTTTTATACTCTTTAAGACTCACATCTTCCCTATCGTTTAACTCTACAATACTCTGCGAATGAGAAATCCTTGTTGACAGTCTAACAATAACAGGTGTATCAAACTTTTCACTGATTTCAAAGGCTTGCTTGACAAAATCCTTACACTCCTGACTATCCGAAGGCTCAAGCATCGGAACCTTTGAAGATTTGGCATACATCCTGCTATCCTGTTCATTTTGTGAACTGTGCATTCCAGGGTCATCGGCAACCATAATTACAAGTCCTGCATTTACACCGGTATATGACACAGTAAACAAAGGATCGGCTGCAACATTTAAACCAACATGCTTCATCGCACAAATAGCTCTTCCCCCCGCTATTGATGAACCTATAGCCACCTCAAGGGCAACCTTTTCATTGGGCGACCATTCCGAATATACTTCATCGTATTTTGCGATGTTCTCGGTAATTTCGGTACTGGGCGTCCCAGGATAAGCAGCCGCGACCTTGACACCTGCCTCATAAGCTCCCCTGGCCACCGCTTCGTTACCAAGCATTAATTTTTTCATTAAAAAACCCCCATCTAATTTATAAAGTAAAAATATCCGCTTATTACTAAAGATATATAAAATCTATATATTATTATCATTTATTAAATTTATATTGTCAATTATAAAAACAGGGTGCAGTGAATAAATATGAAGAAAACTACAGAAGAAAACCCATGTTTTTTCCACATTTTTCTTCACTTAAGTTATATGGAAAGTTAAAGGGCTAATACAAGCCCTTTACGATTTTTCTATATTTAATAAAACCTAGCCTGAAAACTTAGCCTGCCATTTTAGTGGAAATTGCTTCCCCTGCATCAGCCGATGTATCTTGGAAAACAGTATCGATATGGGTCTGGGAATACTTTGGTGTAAAATAGCTTACCACCGGTACTGCCACCAAAGATGCAAGCATCGCAACGGCACCTATAGTCGGACTGTTTTGGGTACCAAAAATTATAACACCGCCTACCGAACATACAAAGCCCGTTATTATACCTGCCCAAGCCCCTGCCTTGGTAGTTCCTTTCCAATACAGCCCGTATAAGAAGGGTGCTAGGAAACTTCCTGCCACTGTTCCCCAAGAAATTGCCATAAGGGTCATTATTGGGCTCGGTACCATAGCCACGATAAATGATGTAATAACGAATGCCACACAAAGAAGCCTCATTAACAATATAACCCTCTTCTCCTTCATTTTAGGGAACAAAGTACTCTTTATAAGATCCAGAGAAATAGAAGAACTTGATACCAGAACCAAGGAAGAAAGGGTTGACATTGATGCCGATAGAATTAAAACAATTACAATCCCCATTATATAATCCGGTAAGGCCTTTTCAAACATCATAGGAACAACCCTGTCTAAATCGCCGGCAATTTCTGCCTCTGTAACAAAGAGTCTGCCAAAACCACCCACAAAGTATGCACCGCAGGAAATCACTACTGCAAAAACAGTGGATACTATGGTGGCCTTTTTTATAGCGTCATTGTCCTTTATAGCATAAAACTTATGAACCATTTGGGGAAGTCCCCAAGTACCGAAGCTTGTAAGTATAACCAAGCTCAACAGACCAAAAGGATTGTTGCTAAAGGGCTTTACCAATCCCTCTCCCACTTCCGGAATCTGGGACAACTTGGAAACCCCCTCACCTATACCACCTACAATATCGCTGTTAACAATGAAAAACACAACCAGTAGCATACCCACAAGCATTATAATGCCCTGTATAAAATCATTAATTGCGGTAGCAACATAGCCCCCCAATAGAAGATATATCCCTGTTAGAGCTGCCATTATTAACATAATTGTTTCAAAGGAAATCGAAATGCCCGTCAATGCATATAGAGGATCGGCAATGGTCGTTACTATTAAATAGCTCAAACCTTGATAAACCGAAGCTGAATAAGGCACAAGAAATATAAATATAATAATCGATGCTACAATTTTAATTGCCTTGCTATCATACCTTTTCTCAAAAAAACCCGGCATTGTAGATACGTTTAAGTCTTGGGTCATTTTGCGGGTTCTCCTGGCAAGAACCAGCCATGAGAGTAAACAACCCAAAAGTGCATTTCCGACTCCTATCCAAGTAGCGGAAAGTCCAAACCCCCATCCTGTTTTGCCTGCATAACCAACCATGATAACCGCAGAAAAATACGTTGTCCCATACGCAAAGGCCGTTAACCACGGACCCATTTGTCTTCCCCCAAAGAGAAAATCCTGTTGGGTTTTGATTTTTCTCCTGCTGTATAAACCAACGCTTAACATAACCACCGTAAAAGCAGCAAGAAATAAAAGCTTGATAAACATCCTACCATCCTCCAATTATTAAATTTCAATTCCTACCATACTACCTTCCTAAAGAGGTAACAATGGAAATGCATCGTTTTGATCAATTCATACAAGTAGACATAAATACATGCATGAATATAAACCACGACTTAATTATTATTCTACAACAAAAACAAAAAAAAAGAAAGGAGTTTTTCATACTTCTTTCTTTGAATAATACTCTTGTTTTATCTTAAAGCATCGACAATGGCTTTTTCAACATTTTTGAGTTTAGCCCTCAGTTCATCCACTTCCAAATCTGTCTTGTCCTGCTTTAAGTCGGATTTCAATATATTGGACAGCTCTTCAATCTCTTCTTTCAAAGTTTCAAGGGTTTCAAGCACAGCAAGCCTTCTAAAGGATGTACCTGTCTTAATTCTTTCATCGGTTTCAATCACATTATGGGCATTAACAACAAAGCTTTCTCCCATACTAGGTATAATGGTATCTATATTAAGTTCTTTATTTATTTCATTGGAAAGTTCTACCATTGCATCTTCTTCGCCGTGGACAATGAATATTTTCTTCGGCTTTCTGTTAAAACCTTTAATCCAACTTAAAAGCCCATCTTTATCTGCGTGCCCGGAAAAGCCTTCAATCATCTCGATTCTTGCTTCCACTCCTATTTCTTCACCAAACAGTCTCACTTTTTTGGCACCGTCTAAAAGTCTCCTCCCCAAACTACCCTCTGCTTGATAACCTACAAAAAGTATTGTACTGTCCTTTCTCCAGAGGTTATGCTTTAAGTGGTGCTTTATCCTGCCTGCATCACACATTCCGCTCGCTGAAATGATTATAGAGCTTTCTTTTCTTGCATTAAGTGCCTTCGATTCATCTGCAGATCTTGTAAAAATCAATCCGGGAAAGTCCAGAGGATTGTCCCCATTTTCAATGTATTCTTTGGCCTCTTCATCATAACAATCCAAATTCCTTCTGAATATCTCCGTTGCAGAAATAGCCATGGGACTATCAATAAAAACAGGGGTTTCGAACAGTTTTTTTAATCTTTCATCATAAACTTCTTTTTTCTTGTTAAGCTCATATATAAGTGCCTGAGTTCTACCAACGGCAAAGGAAGGTATTACAACATTCCCTCCCTGTTTAAGGGTTTCGTTTACAATATTTAAAAACTTCTCTACCCGGTCTTCATTCTCCTGATGATGTCTGTTTCCATATGTTGATTCTATGACAAGGTAATCGGCATTTTCAATTATGGCAGGATCCCTTAGTATTGGAACATCATTGTTTCCAAGGTCTCCGGTAAAAACTATCTTTGTCTCTTCTCCCTTTTCTACAATCCACATTTCAATAATGGCCGAGCCCAATATATGGCCTGCATCATTAAACCGAACCCTGATTTCATTATTAATCTTCAATACATTACCGTAGGAAACACTCCTGAGCAGCTTTAATGAATCAAACGCATCCTTGTATGTATATAACGGTTCAACCGGCGGTTTTCCTGCCCGGGCTCTTTTCCTGTTTATCCATTCATTTTCAGATTCCTGAATATGTCCACTATCCGGAAGCATTATTGTGCAAAGCTCCGCCGTCGCTTTCGTAGTAATTATCTCTCCTTTAAAACCTTTCACAAATATCCTCGGAATCCTTCCGCTGTGATCAATATGGGCATGGGTTAAAAAAATATAATCGAGCTCCGCCGGGTTGAAAGGAAAATCCTCCTCATTCAAAGCATCAATTTTCGAATTTCCCTGAAACATACCACAGTCCACAAGGAATTTGGTAGACTCTGTCTCAATAAAGAAGCAAGATCCTGTGACGGTTTTGGCCGCTCCCAAAAAAGTTATCCTCATATTGCACCTCACAAATATATTCTTTTGTTATTCCTTCGATAAATACACCGCTTTTTCCTTTTAAATTTTTGTTTTTTTACTTTGTTTTCAAAGTCTAGAAATCTGTTTGACTAAAGGAATAAAATTAAACTTATTGCCATAAGCAACATACCACCAACGAGTCCGTATATGGATAGGTGATGCTCCCCATATTCTCTTGCCATAGGAAGCAACTCATCAAAGGATATAAATACCATTATCCCCGCCACCGCAGCAAACACTATTCCAAAAACAACTTCATTCATAAACGGAAGAAGAATCAGATAACCGATTAGTGCCCCTAAAGGCTCCGAAAGACCGGAAAGAAACGATAATAAAAAAGCCTTCTTTCTGCTTCCCGTAGCACAATAAATAGGAACTGATACGGTTATTCCTTCCGGTATATTATGTATAGCAATTGCAATTGCTATCGCTACCCCAAGCGACGGGTCTTTAACTGCCGATGTAAAAGAAGCCAGACCTTCCGGAAAGTTATGAATGGTTATAGCTATAGCTGTAAATATCCCTGTTCTAAGAAGTCTCTTTTCTTTGCTTTCATTGCTCTCAGCTTTGCACACATCCATATCCTCAACCTTGTGTGTCTCATGGGGATTATCATAGGAAGGTATCATCTGATCAATAATTGCGATTAGCATCATCCCGCCAAAAAATGATAAAACCGTTAACCACGATGCCATATCCTCATGTAGTACTGACATAAGATGCTCTCTTGCTTCGGACAAAATTTCTACAAAGGACACATAAATCATTACACCAGCGGAAAATCCCAGTATGATCGAAAGAAGCTTGGTATTTGTTTTTCTGTATATAAAAGCAATTAATCCCCCTATTCCAGTGGACAATCCGGCAAACAAAGTAAGCCCAAAGGCCACAAGAATATTATTTGTTCCCATCAGTTTTGCACCATCCTTCATTTTAACAAAGAATTAACCAGGAGTATTTACAGATTCTGTACCCCAGAAGCTTAATTTTCTGAAGCACATTTCTTCACATTTATTTTGTGCACCCCTAATTTATCAACTTTGTAGACATCCTGAATTTATTTTAATAATTCTATGATTTCCTTTATCTTTTCGCAAAAACAATCCATTTCTTCGTCGGAACCAATACTCACCCTGAGATAATTTTCAATACCCGGTTTATTGAAATGCCGAACTAGGATGCCATTCTCCCTAAGCTTTTCAAACAACTTGAATCCTTCTATCGTTGGGTGGCTGATAAAAACAAAATTAGTTTTTGAGTCAGTTACTCTAAATCCTAAATCTAAAAGCTTCTTTGAAATCCTTTCTCTGGTTTTAACTATTTTTCCACGAATTTCATTGAAATAACCATCATCCCTTATGGCTTCCTCTGCACCAACAAGGGCCAGCCTGTCCAATGTATAGGAATTTATCGAGTTTTTTACACGATTCAAGCCTTCAATCAAATCCTCATTCCCCACAGCAAACCCAACGCGAAGCCCCGCAAGGGCTCTGGACTTTGATAAGGTGGTTACCACCAGAAGATTATCAAATTCGTTTATCAGCTCCACCGAAGACTCTCCGCCAAAATCAATATATGCCTCATCCACTATTACAACCCTTCCTGCATTCTTCTCAAGTATTTTTCTTATATCCTTAAGGGGAAGGACCTTTCCCGTGGGTGCATTGGGATTGGCAAAGATTACACCGTCATTTTCTACAAAAAAACCCTCAATCGGTATGTTAAATTCCCCATCCAAAGGTATTTCCTTGTAATTAATGCTGAATATGGATGCATAAACCTCATAAAAGCTATATGTAATTTTCGGAAAAATAATAGTATCCCTAGGATTAAAAAAGGCCAAAAATGAAAAAGCCAGGACTTCATCGGATCCATTGCCTAAAAAAACTTGCGAGGGTTTTAAATTATAATATTCTGCTATTGTATTTTTCAAGCTTTCGCCCTCTGGATCGGGATACAGTCTCAGATTTTCACCGGCTGCTTTTGTGATGGCATTAAGAACTTTTTTTGACGGTGGATATGGATTCTCGTTGGTATTTAGTTTAATTAACTTCCTATCCTTTGGCTGTTCCCCCGGAACATAAGGTTTTATATTTCTGACTTTTTCACTCCAATATTTACTCATACAGCAAAACTCCTCTATAAATTGATATGTTTGATCAGCACAATGTTTCTCCCACATTTTTCCTCGCTTGAATAATATACAACCATTGGCACGAAACTTATTATCGTGTATTATAGCACAGCTCTAAATGAGAAACAATACCATTTGGGTGCATAAATAATTTTGAAGGAAAACCTTCCCAAAACTTAAGTTTCGCAAGCAAAGAGCTGTATTACTTATCTTTATCCTTAAGCTTTTATTGCCTCTATCAAAAGCCTTGCAGCATTCTCAATGTCCTTAAGGCTTGCTGTTTCCCCAGGGCTGTGAACATACCTGCAGGGTATTGATATTGCTCCGGAAGGTATTCCTCCGGCAGTTATGTGTATTGAACCGGGATCACTTCCTCCCGACTCAAGTATCTCCAACTGATAAGGTATGCCGATTTTTTCAGCCGACTCCTCCAATAGCTTTCTCACCTGCGGATGACAGATTACAGACCTGTCCTTTATCTTTATTGCAGGTCCTCCGCCGCATTTGACTTCCATGGGATGTGACTCCGGAGTATCACCGGTCAATGTAACATCAACCGCTATAGCCATGTCCGGCTTTATACTGTATGCCGCAGTCCCGGCCCCTCTCAAGCCCAGTTCTTCCTGAACCGTAAACACAAAATAGATTTCGTTGTCGGTTTGGGGTAGATCCTTTATAGCCTTAACAACAACCGCACAACCGCTTCTATCGTCCAGAGCCTTAGAAATCACCATATCTCCCTGCTTTACTGTCTCTCCCTCAAAACATGCCGTCTCTCCTATTTTAACCAATTTCTCTGCTTCCTCCCGGTTTGCAGCACCAATATCGATATACATTTTAGAAAACCGAAGGTTCTTCATATCTTCAAGCTTATCCTCATAGTACACCACTCCAACAGTTCCGTTTTTAAAACGTACCCTTTGACCAATGGAGTCATAACGACGTACTCCTCCAACACTGGAAAACCTCAAAAAACCCTTTTCATCTATATGAGTCACCATCAGTCCAATCTCATCCATGTGGGCTGCAACCATGATTTTTTTACCTTTTCCCTTCTTAATCGCAATAAGGTTTCCCAATGCATCAACCTTTATTTCATCAATACTGTCAATTATTTCCTCTTTAATTACTTCTCTTATTTCTTCTTCATTTCCGGATACTCCAACCGTTCCGGTCAATTTCTTTATTAAATCAAACATTTCTCATCCTCCATTTTTTTAGCACTCATTACATTACAGTGGACTAATCCTTGAAGCTGCTCATAATATTTTCATCACCGCTTAATTCGTTTAATACTTTCTTAACAAGCATAAGGCAGCTTTCGAAATCCTTCTTGCTCATTACCGACACCGGGGAATGTATATACCTGCAGGGAACTGATAATGAAGCAACGACAACTCCCCCATGGGTTAATTGAATCCTTCCCGCATCATTTCCCCCGGTAGTGGTCTTTTTGTATTGTGCCGGTATGTTATTCTTTATTGCAGTATTGTATATAAACTCCACCAGTTTTTTATTGGGATAGGATGTTCTATCCATTATGGTAAGAACAGCACCTTGCCCCATAACGGTTGAATACTCATGCTCTTTAACATCGGGCACATCGGAGCAGGTGGTTCCCTCTAAAACTATGGCCAGATCCGGATTTACCGCATAGGCAGCTACCCCTGCACCCCTAAGCCCCACCTCTTCCTGGACGGTAAAACAGGCATACAGGTCAAATTGATAACTCTCCTTTAGAATTTCCAGCAGAATCGCACAACCCACCCGGTCATCTAAAGCTTTTGCCTTGATACAGCCATCACCAAACTCGGTATACTTGCTGTAAAAAGCTATGTATTCCCCAAGAGCCACCAGCTTTTCCAGTTCCTCTTTTTTCTCCACACCAATATCGATATACATTTCTTTGAGCTTAATATTATTGCCTCTTTCCTCTCTACCCTGCAAATGTATGGGCTTTGAGCCTATTACTCCGGGAATCTTTTTATCCCCCGCCAAGACTCTAGTTCCCGGCAGTATTCTTTCATCAATTCCGCCAATTGGGGAAAATTTAATTACTCCCTCTTTATGTCCTGTAACGATAAAACCCACCTCATCCATATGGGCGGATAACATAATCTTGTATTTGGATGATTTTCCCTTCTTATAGCAAATCAAGTTTCCCATAGAGTCCACTTTGATTTCAGTTGCATACAAAAGTGCCTCTTTTTTTATAAACTCCCTTACCTCATCCTCATTGCCCGATACCCCGGTTAGCTCAGTCAACTCTTTTAGCAGCACATTAAATCCTCCATTTCGTTCCCTATCATTGAAATAAATCTTGAAACCAGTCTAGCTGTATTTTTTATATCCTTTATATCCAAAGTCTCTATAACGGTATGCATATACTTGAGTGGGATTGAAACCAGCAGCGTGGGAATTCCTGAACGTGAAACCTGAACAGCCCATGCCTCAGTACCCGTATTTCCAGGCTCAACATCAATTTGATAAGGTATATTCTCTTCCTTTGCCAAGTCTATCATCTTTTTTGAGAGTCCTTTATGAAGATTGGGTCCTACAGCTATGGCAGGGCCTTTACCTAAGGGAAAAGTTTCTTCCTTTGATGAACCGGGTATTTCACCATGGCATACATCAATCACTATTGCCAGATCGGGGTTAATATTGTATGCCGCAATATTGGCACCTCTAAGTCCCACTTCCTCCTGGGAAGTAGCTGCAAAATACACATCACAATCATGGCTCAATCGGGTAAGGCTGTCCATTATACCGATCAAAGCAGCCACCCCCGCCCGGTTGTCAAGGGATTTTGAGCTGAATTTGTTGTTCTTAAGCACAAAGGGTTCAGCCTTAAAGGTTATAACATCTCCTACCGACACATTTTTTCTGACCTCTTCTGCCGAAAGTCCAGTGTCTATGACCAGATCCTGCATTTTGACCGCTTTTTTAACCTCTTCAGGCTTTAAAAGATGAGGAGGCTTGGCACCAATAACCCCAAAAATATCCCTCCTGCCATGGATCACAACCTCCTGTACTAAAAGCACCTTGCTGTCAACCCCTCCAATGTTTGAAATCCTTACAAAGCCCTTTTCGTCAATGCTTTTAACCATCAAACCGATCTCATCCAAGTGTGCGGTTACCATCACTTTCTTACCGACATCAAAATTCCCTTTTTTTATCCCGATAACACTGTAAAACTTATCAATTTCAACATTACTGCAGTACTTTTCAAACATCTGTACAATATATCCCGCCAATCTCCCTTCGTGTCCGGAAACGCCGGGATATGTGCTAATATCCTTAAGTATATTTATATAATCCATGTATTCACCCCATTGATAGAATTAATTATATTAAACCATATTCTATAAATTATAACAAACAGAAAAGGTTTTATAAACCAAAAACCGCAAAGACTTCACATAATCTCGTTCTTTATAGCTTTCACTGCATTAATTTTATAGCTTTCACTGCATTAAAAACCTTATAAAAAAGTTTTCCCAAAATACTCTTGACTTATATATTTATTTGGATTATACTATTCAATGTCGCAAAAAAAGCCACTTCTAAAATGGTCTTTTTGCCGCATGGCAGTCTTGTTTGGGTCAGTTTCTATCCCAATAAAGCTGTCTATAAAAATGAGGGCCTTTAGCTCAGTTGGTTAGAGCAACCGGCTCATAACCGGTTGGTCCGGGGTTCGAGTCCCTGAAGGCCCACCAAAATTTGCCCAGATAGCTCAGTTGGTAGAGCAGAGGAC
>JAAYTO010000114.1 GCA_012523755.1 Clostridium sp.
AAGAACTAATATTGTTAAACATATTCCTAAAAACAATCCTATAAACATAACAATCACCTGATAAATTATATTTTAATTTCCTATTTCTACAAATCAATTATACCATTCTACCATAGCTTGTGGCCAGACCTAAATAAAATTGGTCAAATTTCAAAGTAAGTTCCACTTTCCTTAAGTAACTTCCACCCAAAACTAATTTAGAGTCATCCTTTTCTAAAATACGAAGAATAGGATGGCTTTTTTGCACTTTTTTGATACAATATGAAGTAGATTAGAGATAAGCATGAGAAAAAATGGGTATAGGAAACAAAGAGTGAACTTTAGCTGTTTTTTTCTCAGAGTAAATTCCACCCCTCGTATTGAAGTATGGGGCTGGTATTCCGGTATCTCTTTTGGTTGTGGTAACAAGGAGTTAGCGCATGGGCTGTGTCCTTGTTACCATTTCTTATCCCTTTTACTTAATATCATCTGGTATGTATCCTCAAAGTCTCTCAATTCCCGACGGATAAATATATTTCCGTCCCTTCAGATATATTTGATCCATATTGAGATCCCCTTTTCTTTCCGAATATAGAGGGCTTTAAATTGACTTCATTAGCAGGTATCATGGTACACCCCAGTCGTTTCAAAATATCATCTCCATACAAAAAGGCAAACACTTCATAAGGAGTCTTGTTACCCAGACTTTCACGGCTGTAAGAATTAATGTGATTCATCATGAGGGATATATCCTCCTGCATAAAAGCATCCATACTTTTACCTTTGGGAATAAACAACCGGATGAACTCGTGATTTCTTTCAGCAGAACCTTTCTGGTGAGGTGAAGAAGGATCGCAGTAAAATACATGTGTCCTGCGTTTTTTATCATTGTCAAACTCCAGAGCTGTTGGATTGGAAAATTCACTCCCGTTATCGCCAAGCAGAATTGGTATCAGAGTCGTAAAAACATCCGTTCCAAGTTTGAAATACAGCTGGTCTACCACATCGATGACTGACTGTGAATCATTGGAGTCCCTGATGAAAGCCAGCATAAGTTCAGATTTAACAAAGTGAATAGTTAAAAGTACCTTACCTCCTTTTCTTCCTTCCACAGAATCCATTTGAGTAACTGGAAGATGAGGATGTTCTTCCATGAATCTCTGATAGTCCTCAAATGTCCTACCAATTCTGCATCTTTTATCTACCTTAAAATTCTTCTTGTGCTTTCTGGGTTTGTAACGTACCTTTCTTGGAAGGTCAATATTGCCTACGGAAAACAGATTGTAATCCACGAGCCTGTAAAGTGTACTTTCACTGACCATGATAGAATCCATGTTATTCGCACAGATGTGGTTAAGAGACTGCCCGCGCATGATTAACGGTGAAACCAAGGCATCCAAATGTTTTACCTCATCCTCAGTAAGAGATATGCCAGATCTGGCTTCGGACAGGACATCCTTGTACTCAGTGTATGCCGCTGTGGCATGATAAAAATGCTTCTCTAAAGTACAGGACTTAAGCTTTTCGCAGCCGTTGCAAACATAGGGTGGCTTGGTAAGTCGTATGCAGAATTCCTGTTCAAAATCAGGACATTTTGAATTGCATGACTTGCAGAACTTGCAGAAACTAGATTTCCTGCCAGAAGAACACGGTGAACACAGCATGCGTACATCACAGGATAAGCGGTGTAGACATGCGTTGTAAGGACGCCCGTAGGCACCAGTTTTCTTAAAAATGATATGGTTGCGTATTTCCTTAGAGATGGTAGTACAGTCCTTTCCTAATTCAGTCCCAATTCCCTTGAAAGAATAGTTTTTATCTAAAAGATTAGCAATAGTAATCCTATTTTCCAAGGTTAGATGTTTATGTTTTGCCATGTCAAGACCTCCTGAAAAAGAGATACCGGAATACACAGCAATTAACAATAATTATATAGCACTATAGCACTTCTTTTCAAAGTAACTTCCATCCCTGACTTTTTCCAAAGTAACTTCCACCTAAGTGAAAGGAACGGGTGGAATTTAGTTTGGAAATTAACTCCTAAATAAAATTTACCATATTTTTTGAAAGAACTATTGCAATATTTTCCTATAGGCATTATAATAGTAATCACCAACAGTTCGTTGGCGATTAGAAAGGAGGTAGAACATGAGAACAAAAAGTCCAAAACGTATGAAAGAAATAATTGATTTTGTCAATGAATAC
>JAAYTO010000115.1 GCA_012523755.1 Clostridium sp.
GGAGATAAATCTAAGGATATAGAATTAGATATATTTGATGAAGAGGAAGAGATAGAATACACCAAGAAGGAATTGGAGGAATTGCAATGATTCTATACTCAATTGTACCCCCTGAAGTGGTGTTTAAGGATTTTTTCGAATGGGCTGATCAAAATAATCTTGAGTTGAATTATTTGGGGGAAAAGGTTGTGGTAGTGCCTCTTTCCAACAACAGATATAGAATTGAAAGGGTTATCAGCACTTCACCAAAGGCTTATTTGAATCCAAAGCTCATGCCTGGAAGCATAATCCTGGGGAACGAGTTGTCCTTCCGCTAAAACGGCATATTTGGAGCGGCAGTATCTATCGAAGAATGAAGCAGAGGTTTCGCTGAATTTCCAATAACATTGGAAAGGGATTGATAGGTTATATAAGGGAATTATTAGTCGTAAGAATCTGGAATCCATTGCAGCCGCCGCTGTGATATGTTATATTTATTAAGTAGCGGATAAATAAAATATCAATAAAATACTAAACACAACCTGTTTGATATATTGTATAAGCTGTGGTTTATGAGGGCGGTATGTGGGGGTGTCAAATTGAAAGTAAAAAAAGTACAGAAGAAGAAGTTTACTAAAAAGAAAAGTACCATCGGTAAATACAACAATGAAATAATAGGAATTATAATGCTGGCAATCAGTATTATGGCTCTATTGGGCTTTATTCTTGAAAACTCCATCGGTATATTCGGTGCATTTATAAAAAGATTTATTATGGGGCTTGTGGGTTTACCGGGCTACATAATTCCTCCTTTTTTTATTGTCTATTCGGTGCTTGTAATTTTTAAAAAAAACACTCAAAAAGTGAATATGAAAGCGATTTACCTTATGAGTTTGCTTCTAATAATGACTGCAATGTTGCAGACATTCTATTACAACGAACAAGATTATGTAAATATGGGCATTGCAGGATGCATAAAGAAGTTTTATAATGATGGTATTGCCATGCGTGGCGGGGGGATTCTAGGTGGAGTAATAAGCATACCCTTTTTACTTGTGTTCAAAAACCTGGGGACAATAATTATCCTTACAACAATTGCAATAATTGACATTATTTTAATCACAAATGTCTCAATAGCCGGAATCCTTTTAAGGCTTAAGGATGATATAAGCGGAATTATCAGAAAAATTCGAGACAGATTGGAGATTAGCAGCGGCGAAATCAAAGAAAAGATTATTGAAGAGGGGGAAGAGGATCCCGAGGCTGAAATAGATATTGTAATGAATGGAAAAAAGCTTTCTAAGGTTGTAAGCTTAAAAGAAAAAAAGGATGAAAAGGCTAAAGAACAGCAGGATGTGAGCCCTAATAATGTGAATATAGATAATAATGGGGTTGTAGAGAAATCCTCTGATTTTGTTGCAAAAGATTCAAAGAAAAAAGATAGGGAAAGCAGTAATGTAGAAATAATGATAGACAGTGTCAATCAGGAAGTTTCCTCAATGCCCAAATTGGATTTTGAGTATGTTTATCCCCACACTGGACTATTAGATGAAAACCGGCAGAGCACAAAAAACGAGTTGGATTACAGGAATGCTGCCATAAAGGGAGCAAAAAAGCTTAAAGAGACTCTGAAAAGCTTTGGAGTGGATGCGAAGGTTGTAAATGTAAGCATGGGACCGGCAGTTACCCGGTATGAGCTCCAGCCTAGTCCGGGGGTTAAGGTAAGCAAGATTGTAAATCTTTCCGATGACATATCGTTAAATCTGGCGGCATCGGGAGTTAGGATAGAGGCACCCATACCCGGCAAGGCAGCTATTGGAATTGAAGTTCCCAACAAGGAGATTGTACCGGTTTTTTTAAAGGATGTTCTGGATTCCAAAGAATTTAAAGAAAATGAATCCAAGCTTGCCTTTGCACTGGGAAAGGATATATCGGGCAAGAACATGGTGGCGGATATAGCTAAAATGCCGCATTTACTTGTGGCAGGTGCCACCGGTTCTGGAAAGAGTGTCTGTATTAACAGTATTATCATAAGCCTTTTGTTTAAGGCATCACCCAAAGATGTCAAGCTGTTGATGGTTGACCCCAAGGTGGTTGAGCTGGGCATATATAATGGCATACCTCACCTTTTGATACCGGTGGTAACGGATCCGAAAAAGGCTGCCGGGGCATTGAATTGGGCTGTGCAGGAAATGGTAAACCGGTACAAGTTGTTTGCCGATAGAGGTGTGAGGGATCTAAAGAGTTATAACGCTCTGTTGGCTGAAAAAGGCGAGGAAGAGTTGCTGCCTCAGATTGTTATAATAATCGATGAACTTGCGGATCTTATGATGGCCGCACCTAATGATGTTGAGGATGCTGTCTGTCGTTTGGCACAGATGGCTAGGGCTGCCGGTATGCACCTTGTAATAGCTACCCAAAGACCGTCGGTTGATGTAATAACCGGGGTAATTAAGGCTAATATTCCTTCGAGAATTGCTTTTTCTGTGTCTTCCCAGGTGGATTCAAGAACCATAATTGATATGGCAGGAGCCGAAAAGCTTCTTGGCAAGGGGGATATGCTTTTTTATCCTGTGGGGGAACCAAAACCGATAAGGGTTAAGGGAGCTTTTGTAACCGATAAAGAGGTGGAACGGGTTGTCGAGTTTATAAAATCCCAAGGGAATGCAGAATACAATGAAAGCATTATTGAAGAAATTAACTCAGAAAAAGAGCCAATGAACAATGATTCGGGAGATAACGATGAACTGCTGCCTCAAGCCATAGAGCTTGTTGTTGAAGCAGGACAGGCATCGGTGTCCTTAATACAAAGGAAGTTTAAGGTTGGGTATGCCCGGGCAGCGAGGATTGTTGATCAGATGGAGGAAAGAGGAATAGTAGGGGGGTTCGAAGGCAGTAAGCCAAGACAGGTTCTGATTACGAAGCAGCAGCTTCAGGAAATGAACATGAAAAACGATCAATAGTAATGCAAGTAAATATAATACAATAAAGTATACAACAAAACTGTCTTATTACAAAAGATGATTTAGAAAGGTGGGGCAATATGGAAGTAAAGGTATTAAACGGCAAAGAATTGGCAACAAAAATAAAGGAGGAGTTGAAGCTAGAGGTTGAGGAATTAAAAAGAAATAATATAAATCCCGGTTTAGCTGTAATAATCGTTGGAAACGATCCGGCATCAAGGGTATATGTTAATTCAAAAAAGAAAGCCTGTGAGGAAGTTGGAATTAAATCTTTTGAATATGCTCTTGATGAAAATACCAGTGAGGAAGAATTGATTGATCTGATACATAAGTTGAACAGGGATGATAGGGTTAACGGTATACTTGTACAGCTGCCGCTTCCAAAACATATAGATGAAGACAAGGTAATCTTTGCTATTGATGTTCAAAAAGATGTGGATGCTTTCCATCCTGTCAATGTCGGAAGGCTTATGACCGGTAATCCTCAGTTTCTTCCTTGTACGCCTTCCGGGATAATGGAGCTTATCCGGGAGAGTGGCATTGATGTGGCGGGTAAGGAATGTGTGGTTGTGGGAAGGAGTAATATAGTTGGAAAACCCATGGCTATGCTTTTATTAGCCCAAAATGGGACTGTAACGGTATGTCATTCTAGAACAAAATGCATTGAAGAGGTATGCAAGAGAGCTGATATACTTGTTGTAGCAGTCGGCAAACCTGAAATTATAAAGGGTAATTGCATAAAGCCCGGTGCTGTTGTGATAGATGTTGGGGTCAATAGGCTAGAAAACAAAAAGCTTGTTGGAGATGTGGAATTCGAATCGGCAAAAACTATTGCCTCGGCAATAACTCCCGTTCCCGGAGGAGTAGGGCCCATGACCATTGCAATGCTTATGAAAAACACAGTTAAGGCCGCAAAACTTCAGTCTCAAGCATCCTAAGAATTAGTGCTCTAAATAAAACCCGTTCAACTGAAGATTGTTTAGGAGCTTGTATGTGGGATCCTAGTTTTGCAGAAGTTACAAAGGGAAGTTTTATCTTATAAGGTAAGTTTATCTTATATTGAAGCTTGAAATCATGAAAGAAAGAAGGGGAAAAATGGAGCCGTTCAATCTTTCAAAATACCGCAACGAGATTGATATTGTAAAACTCAGGTATGAGAAAGCAAAAATATACTATTACAATCAAAAGGGTAAGATGGATCAACTAAAAGAGCAGAAAACTGCTCTTGAACAACTACTGCAGAAAACTCTTGACAATATAGATGTTTTAGAGAAGGTGAGAATGCTGCTCCAAAAAGTATCCGAGTATGCCAGAGAACAGTCCCGGGTGCAAATAGAGTCGTTGGTAACAAATTGTCTTCAGTATATATTTGACTCAAATATTGAGTTTAAAATTGAAATAAGCGAGGTAAGGGGAAGACCGGAAGCAGAGTTTTATGTAGTTAGCAACTTTGATGGAACAACCATTAAGACAAAGCCACAGGAAGCAAGGGGCGGAGGAGTAATTGATATTATTTCTCTTGCTATAAGGATTGCTATGCTCGAATGCAGCAATTTGGATATTAAAGGCCCTATTATACTTGATGAACCGGCTAAGCATGTAAGTGACGATTACATTACACAGGTTGCAGAGTTTTTGAAGCAGGTTACCTATATGTTTAACAGGCAGGTTATAATGGTGACGCATAACCGGCATCTCAGTGAAATGTCCGATAAATGGTACAGGGTAGAGTTGGTTGATAGCGTTAGTCTTGTTTCAGGTAATGATGAAAGCCAGCAAAGCTGGAAAACTGATTCTTGACATAAAATTTAAAAAAGATTAAAATTAAATGGTACTTGAATATTGTTTGTTTATTAAGCATTTAATTTGACCATTGAAAACTGAATAAGGAGGTGTGTGCTATTAACTTTACTAGTGGATTGTTAATAGGTATAGTAATTGCAGTAATTGCTACGATTATTGCTTCAATTATTGCTTCAGTAATAAGTTTCCGAAGAGGTATTGAGTTTAGAAAAAGAAAGGCAGAGGCTGAGATTGGCAGTGCCGAACAGGAAGCGAAGAAGATAATTAGTGAGGCACAAAAGATGGCGGAAAGCAAAAAGCGGGAAGTGCTGCTGGAAGCTAAGGAAGAGATTCATAAAAGCAGGATGGAACTTGATAGGGAAATCAAAGACAGAAGAAATGAGATTCAAAGACAGGAAAGAAGACTTGTTCAAAAGGAAGAAACTTTAGACAGGAAAGTCGAATCCTTAGAGCAAAAAGAAGAGGTTCTCAGCAAGAAGACAAAGGAAATCCAGGAACTTCATGAAAAGACGGCAGAGCTCCAGAAACAGCAATTGGAAGAACTCGAAAGAATATCGGGGCTGTCTGTTGAAGAAGCAAAGGAAGTTCTTCTTAAGAATGTGGAAAGTGAAGTAAGACATGAGATGGCAATTCTTATTAAGGACATTGAAGCAAAGGCTAAAGAAGAGGCAGATGCGAAGGCGAAGAATATTGTGGCCATGTCAATTCAAAAGTGTGCTGCTGATCATGTTTCCGAAGTTACTGTTTCTGTAGTTCCGCTTCCAAATGATGAAATGAAAGGAAGAATAATTGGACGCGAGGGTAGAAATATAAGAACCCTCGAAACATTGACCGGAATTGACCTGATTATTGATGACACACCAGAGGCTGTTATACTGTCAGGGTTTGATCCCGTAAGAAGAGAGGTAGCTAGAATTACACTGGAGAAACTTATTCTTGATGGAAGAATTCATCCTGCAAGAATTGAGGAAATGGTTGACAAGGCTAAAAAAGAGGTTGAAAACACCATTCGCCAAGAGGGAGAAAACGCTACGTTCGAAACAGGGGTGCATGGATTGCATCCGGAGATTATTAAGCTGCTTGGAAAGCTTAAGTTTAGGACCAGTTATGGTCAGAATGTACTCAATCATTCTATTGAGGTTTCACATCTCGCGGGAATCATGGCTGCAGAGCTTGGTGCCGATGTTAATTTAGCCAAAAGAGCTGGATTATTGCATGACATTGGTAAGGCGGTAGATCATGAGATGGAGGGATCTCATGTTACTATCGGAGCTGATATTGCCAGAAAGTATAAGGAAAGCAATGAGATTATTAGTGCAATTGCTTCACATCATGGCGATATAGAAGCTACATCAATAATTGCTGTGCTTATACAGGCGGCCGATTCAATATCAGCGGCAAGACCTGGTGCAAGAAGAGAGAGTCTGGAGTCTTACATTAAGAGATTGGAAAAGCTTGAAGAAATAGCAAATTCCTTTGAGGGAGTAGATAAGTGCTTTGCTATTCAGGCAGGTAGAGAGATTCGTATAATGGTTAAACCTGAGGATGTATCGGATTCGGATATTTCATTAATAGCTAGAGATATAGTCAAGAAGATTGAAAATGAGCTTGATTATCCGGGTCAGATTAAGGTGAATGTTATAAGGGAAACCAGATATATCGAATATGCTAAATAGGTGTATATTTGATAGTTTGCATAAAAAAGCGTGAAATCACGCTTTTTATGTTATTTAGTGGGAGTTCACGAAGTGAAATGACCAAAAAGCGATGGGAGCTCGATGTATATACAATGAAACGGAGGACGTGGTTTGAAAGTTCTGTTTATTGGTGACGTTTTTGGTAATCCCGGCAGAAAAGCTGTGAAAGAAATGATTCATAAACTAAAAAAAGAGAGGCAGATTGATTTTTGTATTGCCAATGGAGAGAATGCTGCAGGTGGAAGCGGTATTACATATGTGGTTGCACAGGAGCTGTATAGAGCCGGAGTTGATGGAATAACCCTTGGGAACCATACATGGTCAAAAAGAGAGGTAACTAACTTCATTGACTCCGATAGCAATATTGTAAGACCAGCAAATTATCCATCAGAACTTCTAGGAAAGGGATCTGCGATTCTTGAGGGCGAGAAAGGGAAAATAGGCATACTTAATCTCATGGGAAGGGTTTATATGGATAGTATAGATTGTCCGTTTAAGGCAGCTGATAGGGAACTGGAATATCTAAAAGCCTTTGTTAAGGTGGTTGTTGTTGATATGCATGCGGAGGCAACTTCGGAAAAACATGCTCTTGCTTGGCATCTTGATGGTAGGGTAAGCTGTGTATTGGGAACCCATACCCATGTTCAGACTGCCGATGAAAGGATACTGCCTTTTGGAACGGCCTATATTTCAGATGTGGGTATGACCGGACCCTATGATGGAATTATTGGTGTAAAGAGGGATATAATTATAGAGAAGTTTATAACACATATGCCTGTTAGGTTTGAGGTTGCCCATGGACCGGTACAGTTTAATGCTGTGTATATGGATATTGATGAGAAGACTGGTAAAACTATGAGTATCGAAAGAATACATCAGGTCATGGATGTATGAGTCGATATAAATTGGTTTACAGAAAGAATTACTATATATTGTCTACAAAAAGAGGATTTATAGTTTTTTTGTAGAATCTTTATAATATAAGGTATGTTCTATGGTCCAATAAGAAAAGGGGGTAAAAAGCCATGAATATCTTAAAGGTTTCAGCAAAATCCAATCCAAACTCTATTGCAGGAGCATTGGCAGGTTTTATCAGAGAAAATGGGACAGCTGAGATTCAAGCAATCGGAGCCGGAGCGTTAAATCAGGCGATAAAGGCGATAGCTATAGCAAGAGGTTTTGTTGCCCCGTCGGGAATAGAATTGATTTGCATCCCGGCATTTACAGATGTTGAGATCGACGGAACAGAAAAAACAGCAATTAAACTTATTGTTGAACCAAGAAAAAGTTAGTGTCATAATTAAAGGAAAAAGACTGTTTCTTTGAGACAGTCTTTTTTTATGTTAATTTTTTTACCATAATACATGTAATGTGTAACCCTTTTATATATTCGTAAATATAATGATAGTGTAAATAACTCTAAAGATAAAAAAATGGATTAGTTACATGATGATTTAAATTTGTATTAGGTATTATGTTAAAAGGAGGATTATTCTATGCATGAACATGGATCCAAAATTGAAGCTGGTCAGATTTTAAATCCTGACTGCTTTCCACCACCAAATGAATTGGTATGTATACAAGTGCCAAAGGTATTTGATCAGGTAGCTTTGAGGGATTGTGTGACAAGAACGGTGTGTTTAAAAAAGTGTTCGGAACACTGCCATCCTGTCTATGCTTTTGAAGGTGCAACTGACTTTGATATTGTTGAGGTCAAGGTGATTTCAAAGACTGATTCCTTGTCTAAACCCGGTTATAAGAAACTTAAACTGTTTGTAAGAATAAGGTACAAGATACACTATTCCGATGGTACAGAACAGCTTACCCAAGCAGATGAGGCTACCTTTAATCTTACAATAAACGAAATTTATTGTCCGAATTGCGTGGCACAGGTTGGGGTTATTAAATCAAATGATAATTTCTGTGACGGTTCTAGCATGACCAAAGATATCGATGGAACCTTGATAAAGGTTGAGGCTTTGGCAGAAGCTTTCAATGATGCCATTAATCCCAATACTGGTATGTTGACCCTTGATATTGGTGTATTCTTCATCGTTAAATGCGAATGTGTTGTACAGCTGCTTATTCCTTCATACGGTTACTGCCCAGTTCCACCGGAACAATCTAATCCGGCTGTACAGAACTGTAAAACCTTCAATGACAAAAACAAGACACCGTTTCCCAAAAAGTTTTTTCCTGATCAGAAATGGAATCCTCTAGATAAAAGAAACGGTTAAATCTTAAAGTGCACAGGACTGCAATTAAACTGCAGTTCTGTGTGCTTATTAGTGGGATTTCACGAAGTGAAATGACCAAAAAGCGATGGGGGCTCGATGCACCCAGAGCTTTTATTAAAGGTGCTGGAGTGGTTTATATGGAATATTATTATGTTGGTTTAGTGTCGAGAACTTACGTGTTTTTCCTTGAACATAGAATGAAAAATGGGGGTGTGACAACCTGTGAGATTACTTTTATGCCCAGGGACATAATGACAGATTTATGCAATATGGGAGTACGGTTTAAGGAAAGGGAATTGACTCAAGCAATTAGGGTTTTGCGAAGTTTAGGATTATCCGGACTCAGATTGTTCAGGGAAATTAAAAGACCTGACAGGTGTTACTACCACGAGGTTCCATTATAGGCAATTACTTTTTTAGTCTTATTGTCAAAATACAAACTCAAGGAGTTTATTCCTTGAGTTTTCTAAATAAAATCAATTAGATTATTCGTTTTCAATTGTTAATGATTTTTTTAACCAGTCTATTGTCTCCCTCAATCCGTCCTCAAGTTTGAATTTGCTGCTCCAGCTAAGATTATTTCTGAGCTTATAGCTATTAAGAGCACAACGGTTTTGTGTAAGCAGCTTGTTGTCAGAAAATTCAATTCTGTCCTCAGGCTTTCTAAGAAGTCTCAAAACCATTTTTGCCAGATCCCGGTTGGATATCTCTTCTCCGGAACCGATATTATAAATTTCGCCTGTTCTGCCATAGAATAAAGCTCTAATTAGGGCTATACAATGATCAAGGACGTATATCCATTCCTTTATATCGGAAGAATTGTCGTGTAAGTCTATGGGGGTGTTGGAAAGGGCATTTTTTATACAGCTGGGGATAAAATTCTCAATTTTTTGATGAGGCCCATAGTTTGGACAGCACCGGGTAATTATTGCAGGAAAATCGTAGGCTTCTACAAAGGATTTTACCAGAAGGTCTGCACCTGCTTTCGAGGCAGAGTAAGGATTAAGCGGCAAAATAGGAGATTCTTCCGAAAAGAAAATCTCTTTGTCCGTGGTGTAGCCATAAACCTCATCCGTTGATACATGAATAAAGCGGTTGCCTTCAAATTGATGTTTTCCCCAAAAGTAGAGGGCACTCTCAAGTAACGATTGAGTACCCAGCACATTTGTCTGTGTAATTGAAAGAGGATTTTTAATATTTTTTTCCACACCCGACTCCGAGGCAAAATGAATTATGTAATCCGGCCGGTGTCGTTTGATTACATAGTTGACAAGATCCTGGTTTACTATGCTGCCTTTTACAAAGTGGTATCTAGGAGATCTCTCTAGAACTTTGAGATTGTCAAGGCTTGACGCATTGCTTAGGTTATCCAAATTAACAATTATGAAATTTTTATTTCGCCGAAGGAAGAACCTGATAAAGTTACTTCCTATAAAGCCTGAACCGCCTGTTACAAGCATTACTCTCATAAAATCACTTCCATAATACTGATTAAATTTTGTAGGATCATATGAATTGTACCTAATCCTTTACGCAAGGATTTGTGCAATCATAAATGAGGATACATGATTATCCCTTATCAAAATCATGATTATCCTTTATCAAAATACTGCATAAATGTATTACTGCAAAACATGTAAAGTAGAATAATAGCTTTCTCTTAACATAATATTCATAAACTAAATTTATGTTACTTTAAATTTGAATCAATTCTGCGAATTGAAGGGTGCCTTATTTTGCAAAAAAAAAGGGTATTATACCCCTAAAGCCTAATACTTTTTATTTAGATTTCTGAGAAAGTCCGGTGTGATGTTCGAAAACCCCGATCCCGGCATTATTGCTTTATTGTACATGTTTTCTTTTTTTGCTTGAGGCGTGTCGATGCTGTTGATTTCAAACACATTTTCTCCCTTTTTATCATTGGAAAGCTCTGATGGAAAAAATGTTCTTCTCTCCGGGTAATCATTATCAATTTGTTGTTCTAATTGTTGTTCTAATGCATTTTGCTTGGTTTCGAGTTTTTCAACCTTTTCATTTAGGGTAGCAATTGATTCTTTAATTTTGCTAATGTTTTCCGAAATGCTTTTTAAAGAGTCAATTATCAAATCTTTTACATCTTTTTGCTCATCTTTACTTTCCTTGCGGTTGCTGTTTATATGTTCTGTCTGAGCCTTTGAGTTGCAATACCTGTTTATGTACATTCTTCGATTGTTTAATAGCATAGGGCAGATACCTCCTTATCTTATTATATTATCAATTAATAGAAAATGTGTAATTTGTTCTTATTTATTTTGCATATTTAGGAAATGCTAGTATTTCAAGCTGGTGTAGTGAATGAATATTAATATTTGGATAAAAATAAAAATGGAATAAAATCTAAAAGTAAAAACAGAAAATTACAAACTTGATTAAAATTAAAATGAATTAAACTTGCGTTTATTACAAAAGCTTTATACGAAAGCTATATTTTTTATTAATCAAAAATTTTATTTTGTAATCATAACTATTATAAATAGTTTTGTAAAGTTTATGCAAGAAATCTAAGAAAGGATGAATTAGATGAAAGCAGTTATCATGGCGGGAGGAGAAGGTACCAGACTAAGACCTCTTACATGCAACAGACCAAAACCAATGGTGCCTATTGTAAACAAGCCTGTTATGGAACATATTATTGAATTGCTAAAAAAATACGAGCTTGCAGATGTTGCTGTGACACTGCAGTACTTACCAGATATGATAAAAGACTATTTTGGCGATGGTAAGGAGTTTGGTATAAACTTAAGATATTATGTTGAAGACAAACCAATGGGTACAGCAGGAAGCGTAAAAAATGCCGAAGAGTTTCTTGATGATACGTTTATAGTAATTAGCGGTGATGCCCTTACAGACATTGACCTAAAAAAGGCAATAGATTTTCATTTCAGCAAGGGTTCTATTGCGACACTTGTTTTGAAAAAAGTTGATATTCCCTTAGAATACGGAGTGGTTGTGACCGATGAAAATGGCAGAATTACAAGGTTTTTAGAGAAACCAAGCTGGGGAGAGGTTTTTAGTGATACTGTAAATACAGGAATTTATATATTATCTCCTGAGGTTTTGGGATATTTCAATAAAAATGAAATGTTTGATTTTAGCAAGGATCTTTTTCCCATACTTCTGAGGGAAAACAAACCAATGTATGGATATATAACCGATGAGTACTGGTGTGATATAGGAGATTTGACAGCATACAGCCAAGCCCATAAAGATGTATTGGACAACAAGGTGAAAGTAACGATTACGGGAAACCAGGTAAGGGATGGACTATGGATTGGAGAGGGGGCGGTAATAGAGGACAATGTCACTATAGAGGAGCCCTGCGTGATTGGGGCAAACACAAGGATAAAAACGGGTTCAGTTATCGGAAGTTATTCTGTTTTGGGCGATAACAATATTATTGGTGAAAGAAGTGGTGTTAAAAGAAGCATATTGTGGAAAAACAATGTTCTCGATAGTAATGTTCAACTCAGAGGTACGGTCATATGCAGCAAAGTTAATATTAAAGAGAATGTCTCTACCTTTGAGAACTCTGTTATTGGAGATGATACGGTTATTAACCAAAATGTACTGGTAAAACCCGACATAAAAATATGGCCCAATAAAATGATAGAGAGTGGAACTGAGGTAAGCTCCAACCTTGTTTGGGGTTCCAAATTCATCCGCTCTATATTCGGGTTCAGAGGTCTGGCAGGAGAAATAAATGTGGATATAACCCCGGAATACGCATCAAAGCTTGGGGCAGCTTATGGTGCAACTTTCAAAGGTAAGGGGAAAATTGGCATAAGCTCTGATGATTCAGCACCGGCTAAAATGTTAAAAATGTCCTTTATGTCCGGTTTGATGTCTGCAGGGCTAAAGGTTCTTGATTTCGGTATCTTGCATTTACCTGTTTTCCGGTCGGCGGTAAGGTTTTATGGTGCAGACGGAGGTATCCATATCGGTACTTCAAGCAAGGACAGCACAAAGCTTAACGTAGACTTTATAGACAAAAACGGGAGCAATATAGAAAGAAGTATTGAAAGAAAAATTGAAAATGCCTTCCAGAGGGAAGATTTTAGCAGGTGTGAAGGAGATGCCATTGATGATATTGAAGCAATTCCCGATTACACTGGGTTTTATTTGAGGAATATATTAAACAATACAAAATCAAAGAATATGGAATACAGGATTCTTTTAAATTCTCCTTCAGAATACATTCTTGAAACGGTGGAAAGTCTTTTGACAAGCCTTGGGTGTACCGTTGAAAAAACAGTTCTTGATTTGCATAATGCTAAAGCCATGAGTAAGGGAAATGATTCGGGTGAAATGAACTACTTTATAAGCACCACAAGAATGGGGGATTTTGATCTGGGCGTTTCCATTGAAGACACTTCGGAGAAAATGATGCTGGTAGACAACAACGGACGGGTTATTTCCGATGATATGTTTACTGCTCTTATTTCATTGATAATGTTTAAGACTGTGGAGGGCGGAACCGTAGTGGTGCCCATTTCTGCAAGTTCTGTTATTGAAAAAATAGCAGAGCAAAATAATGGTAGGGTAATAAGAACAAAGACATCCCCTCAGGATCTAATGAATAAAATTTTGGGCAGTGAAGTACAAGATAACGTCTATGACCAGTTTGCACTGCATTTTGATGCAATTGCCGGATTGGTTAAAATATTGGATTTCATGAAATCCAATAATCATAAGCTTTCGGATCTTGTTGATATGATACCTCAATTTTATGTGAGTGAAAAAGAGGTTGACTGCTCATGGAATGCAAAAGGGAAGGTAATACGGCAAATTATTCAGGAAAACGATAATGAAAGCATTCAGACCCTTGAGGGCGTAAAAATATTTAAAGACGGAGGCTGGGTACTGGTTTTGCCTGATGCAGAGCAACCGGTGTGTCGGATAAAAAGTGAAAGCCACTCTGCTGAGTTTGCAGAAGAGCTTACAAATTTTTATATAAACAGGGTTAAAGAGATTAGCCAAAAGTGATTTATTGGTTTGAACAGGATTAAGAAAAACAGATGGGGCATGTTGCCCCTCATTTTTCCTCTTAATTATGAAATTATCCTGCTGCAAGGAGGGGCAATCCCCAAAAAAAATGGGCTCATAATCTCAAAATTGTATCTGACATGTGGCGGTCTTGCCAAGTCAATCCCCGAAAATAGGGTCATAATCCTCTTCTATGATGGGCTCAAAATAGAAATCAATGTACATGGGCTCTCCTTTCCCATCTTCATTGTCTGAAAAAGCAGCACGAAACTCAAATTCAGGCTCCTTTATCATGTCCCTTGCCTTTTTATCTAAAGGAATGGTTGAAATGCGGTAAATTCCATGCTCTTTAAGCTTATTAACTACCCATTCAAATTCAGCCATATCATCTACATCCATGCAGGGTATTTTTCCATTTTTCATTTCTTTTATGACATCTTCAATTTCTCCAGTCTGATATCTGATTTGATAAAACATTAGAAAAAACCTCCAAATAAATAGATTTCAGAATATTTTAAAATTCACTATATATTTTATACCACATAATAAAGATATAAAAGCAAAATAAAACATTTATATAAATGTACTTGAAATAGTATTTTTTTATTGTAGAATAAAAATACAAGGTTTTTTTATTATTGGAAATTTAATAAATGTACAGTTTTTCGAAAAGGAATAGTTTGAATCTGCGAATAGTTTGAATCTATTACGAATAAAGGAAGCTTGATTATGAAGAGAAAAGATATAAGATTCATACTGATGATTTTGTTTATGCTTTTTGGTATCATTATATCGATTCAGTTCAGGAGCGTTTTGGATGCTAACAAAGATAAACCCTCAATTGTTTATCAGATTGAGAGCCTCAGGGATCAGCTAAATACTGAGAAAATCATCGGAAGTGAGCTTAGAGAACAGATTGATGAATATATAAAAAAAGAAGAAGAATATATCAAAAGCATTATGAACCTTAGCAATGACGGGCTTATAGAGGAGTGGAAAAATGCAAGGTTCATTGCAGGTCTTTCAGATGTCAAGGGAAACGGAGTGGTTATAAAAATTAATGATGCAGCTAATTTTGAAGAGGGCTCTATAGATAATTATGTTGTTCATGACCGTGATCTGGTTATGGTGCTGAATGAATTAAAGAAAGCAGGGGCACAGGCTATTTCAATCAACAATGAAAGGATACTTTCTACTACCGAGATAATATGTGCAGGGCCTACCGTAAGAATAAACAAGAACAGGTACGCTGTTCCTTTTGAAATAAAGGCGATAGGTAATCCTAAAAAACTATACGAGGCGATTGTCAACAGTCCAATTGCCATGGGATTTAAGGATTATGGGAAGGTATTTGAGGTAAGGGAAGCTAAGAATATTGTTATACCAAAGTTCGGTGGAGATATAAATAATTTAGTCAAAGGTCTGGAGGTAGTTGAATAATGAGTATTTCAAGAAATCTATCCATTACTTTAATATGTTTGATATTGGGGATTATGCTGTCATGGCAATATAAAAGCATTCATAACAACAAAAAGGTGGCTTCGAATCAAACAGGAACGTTGTATACATTGCAAGAGGAACTTTTGTCAGAAAAAACCAAAAATGAGAATCTGAGAGCCAGAAATCAAGAGCTGGAACAGCAAGTATCGAAGTATATCAATGCGGAAGGAAACAATAAAAAAATTGAGGAGAGCTTAAGGGAGGAAATTCTAAGGTGCAGGACTCTTGCGGGTCTGAACGATGTTGTGGGACCGGGAGTGGAGGTAATTATTGATGATGGAGAATACAATAGTGTAACCGACAATTATTTGTTGGTTCTCATAAATGAAATCAGAGCGTCAGAAGCTCAAGCTATATCGATGAACGGAGAACGCATTGTGGCCATGTCTGAGATTAAGATGACAAATGATAAAATTTCACCCCGTATTATTGTAGTAAATGGAAGACAAATGCAGGCACCCTTTGTTATAAAGGCAATAGCTGACCCTGATAAGCTTAATAACTCATTAAACATGCTTGAAGGAATTGTGGACAGGTTTAGAGATTTTTATGGACTCGAGATAACTATTAAAAAAATGGATAAAATTGAAATTCCAAAGGTTAATGACGATGGTTCAGTTTTAAAATACAATCTTCTTGATCCTGTATAAAATATGGCTTTTGTTGAAGCAGTGGTTATTTTTTTAGATAGTTTAATATATAAATATAATAGGCCTTAAATTTGTACTAATGATTTAAATTAAAGTACATAATTTAAGGCCTCAACTGTTTTTATAGGGGGCTTGTCCAATGAAGAAAAGAATAATTGTTCTTGCAATTGTATCAGGCTTATTATTGACAATAGGCTTTTTAGGAAGAGGAAAAAAGGATAGCTTGAGTTTGCCTGATATGGGTGGGGTATACTCGGTAAGTCTTGATAATCTGGATTTTAGTACAGAAATTACAGGTATGCTCAACGATGGGGTAATAAATGAGATACCCTATGAGGAATATGAGGATGTCTTTGCACAGGTACAGCCGGTGAACGGATACAACAATAAGGTACTGAGGTGGGGAATTGCCAGAAGGGGATTTGGCAAAACTCCCGATGCCGATCCCGGTGCACCGGAGCTTTTAGCGAAGTATGGGGGAGTTTACCTGGGTGACACTTCAAAAAACATAATATACCTTACCTTTGACGAAGGTTATGAGAACGGCTATACATCAAAAATCCTTGATGTATTAAGAGATAATAACGTTAAGGCAATATTTTTTATAACGGGACCTTATCTTAAGGAGCATCAGGATTTGGTAAGAAGAATGGTGGAAGACGGGCATGTGGTTGGCAACCATACAATTCATCACCCCAGCCTTCCCAGTGTAGGAGACCGGGAGCTTGAGGAGGAAATTCTTGGCCTGGACAGGGCATTTTATGAAAAATTCGGTACAAATATGAAATTTTTGAGACCCCCAAAGGGCGAGTATAGCGAAAGAACCTTGGCAATTACTCAAAAACTCGGTTATACCAACTTGTTTTGGAGCTTTGCCTATGATGATTGGCATAGGGACAAAGTAAGAGGACCGGAATACGCCTATAAAAAGGTAATGGATAACCTTCACAATGGTGCTGTACTTCTTCTTCATGCTGTTTCAAAGGATAACGCCGATGCTCTTGACATGATAATTAAAGGAGCAAGGGAAAAGGGGTTTGAGTTTGGGGATCCTAATGACTTACAGCATTCTAATCAACAAAAAAGTTAGAAGGAGAAAGTCTATGCAGAAAAAGAGAAGGAGTTATACAAAAAAGGGCAAAGGGGAAGAAAATAAAAGAAAATTAAAGGAAAAAGTTGTGGAGATATTGGAACTTCCCAAAGAGGTGGTGATGGATCTACCTAAGATAACAATGTTCGGAAACAGAAACCTTCTAGTGGAAAACTTCAAGGGAATTATTGAGTATGATGATAACATAATAAGGATAAATACCGGAAGAGGAATCATAAAGGTTAGCGGCGAGAAACTGGTGATTAAAGAAATTACATTGGAGGACCTTATGATAGATGGAGATATTGTTTCATTGGAATTTTTAAAGTAGCGTGGGGGAGTAAAAATGTTGCTGTTTAGGTTATGGAATTATATCAGAGGATATGTTATTATAGTAGTTGAGGGATATTTTCTGGAGAAGTTTGTAAATATATGTACAAGAAGACAGATATTACTGCTTGATATTAAGAGGCAGAAGAACAGTAAAATGACTCTTAAAGTTAGTATTAAAGGGTTTAGGATGCTAAAACCCATTGCCAAGAAGACCGGCTGCAGAGTAAAAATTCTAAAAAAACACGGTTTGCCGTTTTTAATCAACAGGTATAAAAGCAGGAAAACATTTTTACTTGGTGCAGCGTTGTTTATTGTGTTATTCTATATAATGACATCCTTTGTATGGACTATTGAGGTTACGGGAAACAAAAAAATTGAATCACAGATTATTATTGAAAGACTGACATTCATGGGAGTAAGACCTGGGGTGTTAAAATACAGGGTTAATCCCGAAAAGATCGCAGACCGGATTATTATGGATGTGGATGGACTTTCCTATGTGAATGTAATGGTAAGGGGCACAAAAATAAAAGTGGAGGTAGCTGAAGGGGTAGATGTTCCACCAATGGTGCCTTTAAGTGAACCCTGTGATATTGTTGCTAAGAAGGATGGGGTTATAAAGTCAATCATAGTTAAAGCAGGTCAGGTAGCAGTTGAGGAAGGGGATACGGTTAAAAAAGGACAATTACTTGTTTCGGGAAATATACCGATAAAGAATATGGAGGACAGTCCGAGAAAGGTTCATGCTATTGGAAGGGTTATGGCGAGAACATGGTATGAAACCACTCAGCCTGTTGAGCTTAGGGTTGTTGAAAAGATTAGAACCGGGCAGAAAAAGGATAATATATCCTTGGTGTTGTTCTCGAAAAAAATTGATTTATTTAGTGAAAAGGTTGATTATAGCGATTATGACAGGGTAGAAACGGAGAAATTCCTTTCAATAGGAGAAAACCTTGTCCTACCCTTTGGTGCTGTTATCGAAACCTATTATGAGAATGACATCACAGAGGCGGAGGTTTCTTTAGAAGAAGCAAAGGAAAACGCTGCAAGTGTTGCCTATCGGAAAGCCCTTGAGGATGTTCCCGAAGGTGCACAAATCATCGATAGAAGAATTGAGTTTGTTGAGGGCGAAAACGGTGATATAATTGCTGATGTTATTATAGAGTGTTTGGAGGATATAGGAGTTAAAAAAGAGATTGAACGCTAAAAGTAAATTGTATTCCTGAATATGCGTTCAATAGCTATAGGAATATGATTTTTTGCAAAACTCTGAATAAATTATTGTAAAATGTTTTGCGAAACACACGGATTGGAGGGGAATATTTGGAAAGTCTTGTGGAAGTATCCTTGGAATTTGACAGAATTGAGCATGCTATGAACCTCTTTGGCAATTTTGACGAGAATATAAATGTAGTTGAAGATGCTTTTAATGTAAAGATTATTTCCAGGGACAATGAAATTAGGGTTGTTGGTTACAGTGATGCGGTATATAAAGCACAAACGGTTCTTCAGCGGCTTATTAGTTTAGCGGCACAGGGAGATACAATTACCAAACAGAATGTAAGCTATCTTGTTCAGCTGGCCGATGAGAACCAATTAGACAGGGTTAAGGATTTTCGTGCAGATTGCATTTGTGTAACAGCGAGGGGAAAGCAGATTAAGTCTAAGACCCATGGGCAGAAAATGTATGTGGATGCAATGAAAAACAATGATGTTGTATTCGGAATTGGTCCAGCAGGTACTGGAAAGACGTTTTTAGCTGTTGCCATGGCGGTGACAGCTTTTAGAAATAAAGAGGTCAATAGGATTGTTCTTACCCGACCGGCTGTTGAGGCAGGGGAAAAGCTAGGGTTTTTACCCGGTGACTTACAGCACAAGGTTGATCCTTATCTTAGACCGTTATACGATGCATTGTATGAGATGATGGGATTTGAAACTTATCACAAGTATCTTGAAAAGGGAATGATAGAGGTGGCACCCCTTGCCTATATGAGGGGAAGGACACTGGATGATTCTTTTAT
The DNA here is from genome assembly GCA_012523755.1 of Clostridium sp. GTDB lineage: Bacteria > Bacillota > Clostridia > Acetivibrionales > Acetivibrionaceae > Hungateiclostridium. Next base: position 19,296 of record JAAYTO010000115.1, read on the forward strand.
TATACTTGATGAAGCCCAGAATACTACCCCGGAGCAGATGAAGATGTTTCTGACGCGAATTGGTTTTGGCTCAAAGGCGGTAATTAACGGTGATGTTACCCAAGTAGACCTTCCCGGAGATAAAAAATCCGGATTAAAAGAGGTTATAAAGGTGTTAAAGGATATAAAAGGAATTTCCTTTGTTTATCTGTCTGATAGGGATGTTGTCAGGCATGAACTGGTTCAAAGAATCATACAGGCTTATGAAAGGTATGATAAGGTTGCGAAAAATCACAGATAAGAGCAATGGTTTAAAAGGTGATAAAAACAAGAAAAGGAACAGGGGTACTAAATCGGATAACAGCGTCTGGAGGGGATATTTTAGGGACAAGCACTTTCAGAGGGTGTTTATTGCTGCCGTGACAGTTATTCTTGCCTTTCTTATTGTATTAAACGGTGCAACTCCAAAGAGGTACCGGCTAACATTGGGCGAAAAGTCAAATTATGATATTCACGCACCCCGGGACATAGTAAACACTGTCAAAACTGAGGAAAATGCTAAAAAAGCAGCAGCGGAAGTGACTCCCGATATGAAGGAGATAAGAAATGCATCGATAGAGGTTATAAACAGCGTTGTTAGCCTGAAGTCCTTAATCGAAAAGTCTCAAAAGGATTATAAGGCGGCTCTTGCTTCTATTGGGACAAGCACTGACAGTGAATATGAGAAGCTAGCCCAAAAAGGGCTTGAAAAAGCTTCAGCTGCTCTTGTGGAGGGTATGGGTGAACTTGGAATAACCCTTCGCAATGTTCAGGTTGAGTACCTTATATCTGAGGCAAGCGAGGAGGATATCAGTAATTTTGAAGACGTCCTAAGAGGCTTGGTAAGCGAAGTAATGAAGAAGGATATTACTGATGACAATCTTAAGGAAAGAACTACAGAACTTAAAAACCGTGTTGAGGACAGCAATTTGAAAGAGGAACTCAAGGATGTTGCCTTAACTGCTTCCAATTACGTGTTAAAGCCCAATAGAACTATTAATGAGGAACTTACAGAAGCTAAGAGAAACGCTGCTTATAATGATCCTAAGAATGTGGAGATCATTAAGAAAGGACAAAGAATATTAAGTGTTGACGATACAGTTACCAAGGACAAGCTTAAGGTATTGGAAGATCTGAATCTTCTTGAGACAAAAAGCAAGTTTGATTTTACCCTTGCTGGTGGAATACTTGTGATACTGGTGCTGTTATCCCTCCTTGTTATTCTGTATATGAACAATTTTTGCAAGAAAGTGTTTTATAACAGGAGCCACCTTATACTTTTGTCCATTGTCATTATACTGACACTTTTAGCTGCGGTGGCAGTACATGAGTATTCTACCTTGATAATACCTATATTTATAGCCACAATGCTTATTTCGATTTTACTTGATTTGAGGCTTGCCCTTGTGGTAAATATTATATTGACTATAGCAATATCATTGATGATAGGCAGTGATGACAAATTTGTGTATATGGCTTTGATAACCGGATCTTTTTCAGCTTTCATCGTCTCAAAGGCGAATCAAAGAAACAAGCTGTCCTTTGCAGGAACCGTTGTTGCAGCACTTAATGTGCTGGTTATCACAGCCATAAACATTATTAACAAATCTGCATGGGATGTATCTTTAAGGGAAGGTATTATTGTTCTTATAAACGGTATTGCCTCAATGCTTATTACAAATTGGATGCTTCCTTTTATGGAAAGTACCTTTAATATAATTACGCCTTTAAGGCTTTTAGAGCTTGCCAACCCAAACCAGCCGCTTCTTAAAAAACTGCTTATGGAGGCTCCGGGAACTTATCATCACAGCTTGATGGTGGGGAATCTTGCAGAGGCAGGGACGGAAGCTATTGGTGGGAATGCGTTACTGGCAAGGGTAGGGGCATATTTTCATGATATAGGGAAGCTCAAAAGACCCAGCTTTTTTATTGAAAATCAGATGGGGGAAAATCCTCATGACAAGATGACCCCGAACCTCAGTGCCCTTGTAATTATTTCTCATGCCCGAGATGGATATGAAATGGCCAAAAAGTATAAAATTCCTCTTGCGATTAGGGATATAATATTACAACACCATGGAACCACCTTGGTGGCATATTTCTACCATAAAGCAAAACAATGTGAAAAAATGGGGAATATAGCAGAAGAAAATTTTAGGTATGACGGTGTTAAGCCGGCATCAAGGGAAGCAGCGGTAGTAATGCTGGCCGATTCTGTGGAGGCAGCGGTAAGGTCTATGACCGACAAAACCGAAGGGAAAATTGAAGGATTGGTAAGAAAGATAATAAAGGATAAATTAGATGACGGTCAGCTGGATCACTGCAGTTTAACCCTAAAGGATCTTGATACTATTTCCAAAGCTTTTGTAAAAACCTTCGGAGGCTTTTTCCATGGAAGAGAAGAGTATCCGGATATAAAGGATACGGCAGATAGGCTTAAATCCCAGGATTCTGGAGAATATAACGGGAATTTTGAAAAACAGGTGTCGGAAAAACAGAATATAACGAGGCAGTAAGAAAATTTTACTATAATCGAAAAATTTTTTTTGAGCCGAGGTGTTATAAAGGGAGGAAAGCGGATGGAAATTTTTATAGAAGATTTACAGGATAAAATAGAGGTAACGGATGAAATCTTGAAGCTTATGGACAAGGCTGCAAGGGCATGCCTTGAAAATGAGAACTTCACTTTGCCCTATGAAATAAGTGTAATTCTTGTTGATAATGACAGAATCAGAGAAGTCAACAATGAGCAAAGAAGCATTGACAAACCCACCGATGTTTTGTCTTTTCCCATTGTCGATATGTACGAAGGAGAGATAAAATCCAGTGACGGCGATTTTGATATGGACGAAGGACACATTGTGTTGGGAGATATATTAATCTCACTGGAAAAGGCAAAAGAGCAATCCATTGAGTATGGACATTCCTTTGAAAGGGAGCTTATTTTTCTTCTGACCCATGGTGTTTTCCACTTGCTAGGTTATGACCATGACACTGAGGAAAGAGAGAAAAAAATGCTGGAAAGACAGAATGCTGTTTTAAAGAGTCTGAACCTGGAAAGGTAATGAAGCTTATGAAAAGCAGGAATATTATTGAGAGCTTTAACCATGCAATAAATGGCATAATTCATGCGGTAAAAAGCGAGCGTAATATGAAAATCCATATTGCATTTGGAATAGCAGTGTTTTTGTTAAGCCTGTTTTTTGACCTTACCAAGACGGAGTTTATGGTTATTTGTCTTACGGTGGCAATGGTTATTATATGTGAGATGTTTAATACGGCTATTGAAGTGGTAGTGGATTTGATAGAAGAAAAGTACAATATCAAGGCCAAAATTATTAAGGATGTTTCTGCTGGTGCGGTTTTGGTTGCTGCTTTTTTCTCGGTTATTATAGGGTATTTTATTTTTTTTGAAAGAGTGAGCACCGGGCTTGAAACAGGTGTTAAACGGGTTAAGCAGTATCCCATGCATGTTATTGTTATTGTACTGGTTATTACCGTGTTGGTAGTTGTGGTATTAAAGGCATTTTCCCGCAAGGGTACGCCGCTGAGGGGTGGAATGCCCAGCGGACATGCGGCAGTTGCATCGGCTTTGACCACCGCGATTGCCTTGTGGTCCATTGATATAAAAATTACAGTATTGTGTGTGATTTTATCAAGTCTTGTGATTCAAAGCCGGCTTGAAGCAAAAATACACTCATTTATGGAAGTGTTTTTAGGTGCAGTGATTGGTTTTTTGATTACATTATTTCTGTTTCAAGTGTTTTTGACATAAATTATAGCTTTTACCGGGGGTGGAAGGAATGGATGATAAAGAATTATTGCTTCTTGCAGAAGAAATAAAAAAGAACTCTTATTCCCCTTATTCCAATTTCAGGGTAGGGACTGCGGTTCTTACGCAGAGTGGAAAAGTCTACCAAGGGGTAAATATTGAGAATGCGAGCTACGGTGCCACCATCTGTGCCGAAAGAACGGCAATTTTCAAGGCGGTGTCCGAGGGGGAACGCAAAATTGAGGCTGTGGCTGTAACCGGTGACAGCGATAATTTGACTTTTCCCTGTGGCATTTGCCGGCAGGTGATTGCCGAGTTTGGAGATGAAAACACAAGGATTATTTGTGCAAATAAAAGGGGCGAGTTCAAGGTCTTTAAACTTGCAGAGCTTTTGCCCAATGCTTTTGTTTTTGACTGAGATTTGTTAAACGAGTTAAAATTAAAATAAGGGATATTATATAGATTAGGAATCCGTTGCGTTTAAAAACATGCGAAGATTTAACCGGAGGTATACATATGGCATTTAAATCAGGTTTTGTATCAATAGTGGGAAGACCGAATGTGGGAAAGTCTACACTGTTAAATAGGTTTACCGGCGAAAAGATAGCGATCATGTCGGATAAACCTCAGACCACAAGAAATACTATAAAGGCAATTGATACGGGTGAGGATTATCAAATAATTTTTATTGACACTCCCGGTATACACAAACCCAAAACAAAGCTGGGAGACTTTATGGTTAATGTTGCTATGAACACATTAAATGAGGTTGAGCTGGTATTGTTCTTGGTTGAATCTACGGATCAAAAACCCGGACCCGGTGATTTATATATTATTGAACAACTGAAGCAAATTAAAACCCCTGTATTTTGTTTGATTAATAAAATCGATCTTGTGGAAAAAGAGCAGGTTCTGCCTATCATATCTACTTATAATGAACTTATGGAGTTTTCTCAAATCATACCTGTTTCCGCTCTAGAGAATGAAAGTGCAGAGTTGGTAAAAGAGGAGATTAAAAAGTTTTTACCCGAAGGACCGAAATATTTCCCGGAGGATATGATTACGGATCAACCCGAAAAAGTAATAGCTGCGGAAATAATAAGAGAGAAGATATTGGAGCTTGTGAGCGAGGAAGTACCTCATGGTGTGGGAGTTGAGGTTATTTCATTCAAAAACAGGGAGGACAAGGACATACTGAATATTCAGGCAAATATATATTGCGAAAAGAAAACCCACAAAGGCATTCTGATTGGCAAAGAGGGCAGAATGCTCAAGAAAATCGGTAGTCTGGCAAGGGTTGAGATTGAAAGGCTTTTTGGTACAAAGGTCTTTTTGGAGCTATGGGTAAAGGTTAAGACCGACTGGCGGAACAATAATCTGATGCTTAAAACTCTGGGGTATAATAAATAGGGCATAAAAGGTTTGTATATGATAAATTTTCAAGTATACAAATATTTTTTTCGTGTAACCTAATTATTATTAAGATAAGTGTGGTTTATCAAATAATAATAAGGGGGAAGGCATTTATGTTAAAAGAGTTTGCTTGGAAAATGTTCACAAAAACAGGTGACATCTCAATGTATATGTTTTTGAAGGAAATAGAGGAAAAAACCAGGACTGTTGATGAGACTGAAATAGCCAAGGATGAGGTTGCTATAAGTACTCATCATTAATACTTGGTAGCATAATTAATTTCCGGAGCACTTTGAGCACAAACCCAAGGAATGCATTCTTGACATTTTTTAAGATGGGTAATTAGTTTTGTTTAAAACTTGAGGGAACATATTGGATATGAGCTACTTTAAAACAACAGGAATTGTTATAAAAGAAATAAATACCGGAGAGGCTGACAAGATAGTTACGATATTTTCTAAAAACAAAGGAAAGATTTCCTGTTCAGCCCGGGGGGCAAGAAGGCCTAAAAGCCGCCTTGTGGCGGGTACTCAGCTTTTGTGCTATAGTGAGTTTGTGCTTTTTAAGGGTAAGGACATCTACTCGATTAACAGTTGTGATGTTATTGAACCCTTTTATGATATAAGAAATGACCTTGAAAGACTTACTTATGCCGCACACATGACAGAACTGATAAACGATGTTATTCAGGAAAATCAGCCTGCAACCAAGGTTTTGCAGCTGTTTTTAAACTCTCTTTATTTGCTTTCTAAAACCGGCAGATCTCCCATGCAAATAGTCAGGGTATTTGAATTAAGACTCCTTTCAATTTTGGGCTATGCACCTTCGGTGGGTGGTTGTGTAGTCTGTACAAACAGTCAGTTTGACAGCATGTCTTTTAGCTTTCAAAAGTGCGGTTTTATTTGCAAAAGCTGTACAATGCAGGATAAAAGTGCTGTAGAGCTTTCTGAGGGTGCTGCGAAGGCGTTGAATTATATTGTTTACAGCCCACTAAACAGCCTGTTCAGTTTTGAGGTTTCGGACAGTGTTTTAAATGAACTCGGAAGAATATCAAGAAGGTTCACAAGGGACATATTGGAAAAGGATTACAAAAAGCTGGATTTTCTCAAAACCTTAAATATCAATACATAAAAAAAGCTTTTTAATAAAAGCTTATAAAAAAAAGGCGGTATAAGGAAATATCGTATGACCTATTTCCCTTAATTTATTTTAAAGAGTATAAACAGAACTTTTAATGGTAACCTGGCAATCATGGTTTGGAGCACTCTGCCCTAAACGTTAGACCCAAGGTTTTGCGTCACCGCCTTTCAGCGATTTTGCCCTGTTTCATAAGTCACAGTTTATATCTCCTTATACCTGTCGGGAGGAAATATTGAATTATATATTTATTATAGCACATAGTAAATAAAAAATAAAGATGAATTTTGGATTATTTTATGATTTGTATGTAAAATATTAATTTACGAAAAAAATAAATATAACACTGTAATTTAGAAATAATTGTGGTATAATTAATATATGGAGATTTATCTATTTTAATTATCTGGGTGTGGGCAGCCTGTGGCAAATAACAGATCATTGTATTCTAAAGGGTTAATTCTTATAATAATGCTAAATCAGTAATATGAAGGTTATAAAGTGCAAAATTATATATCGGGCTAATTGATATAAAGGATGGCTGATTTTAGAAGGTATTGTTTTATTTAAGTAGAATCTAACAAAATAATAGGGACAGAAAATGAAAGAGTTTATTACTTTGAAGATTTACTGGTCAAAAAAAAAGATTCAGAATTCAACGTGAAAGGGGCATCGGTATGTCAGGATATAATCTGGATGAAAACAAGGGAATATTTAGCCTTTTTGGAATCAAAAATCTTACAAAACTTATTAAACAGGGAGCCGCAATGGATGTAAAGCATTTTAAAATGTATGAATACATGAATTGTACTGTGCTTGAAAAAAGCGAAAATGACATTAAGCTTGAAATGAAAGACCATACACAGGAGACTCTTTTCTTTCCCGGAGATCATGTTGTTTTGAACTATTCAAACAATAACGAGCTTTATGTTATAGATGGCACTATTGTTTATGTTTTCAGTATTAATCCTCCGGTGATTAAAGTCAGAATGAATAAATGTGAAAAGTTGAAAAACCTGAGGAAGCATGAGAGGTATTATGTTAGTCTTATGGCCAACATCAGGGTTTCCGGATCTAATAAGCCATTCTTTGCTGTTGTTAAAAACATGAGTTCCGGAGGAATTAAAATCAACAGTGACGAGCGTCTTATGCCGGAAGATGTGCTTGAGGTTGAGGTTATACTTGACAGGACAAACAAGCTTGTTTTCAGCGGAGCAGTAGTAAGAAAAAACAAATTAGGAAATTATTTTGAGTACGGAATCGAAATTAAAGGAATATCCGAGTCTAATATAAAATGTCTTTACCACTATTTAAAGTGGCTTGGTTCGGAATACAGGTAAATCACATCTTATTTTAAATCTAATTATTGATGGGTTTTAAGGCTTGCCCAGGTATCTTTCTATTCCTGATTAAATTTATTCTGTCATTATTATCCTCTTGAAACTAATACTAAATAATAATCAGATTATATTGGTTAAACTATATAATATGTGTTAGAATATTTTAGGTACAGTTGGTTTACGACAGTTGCCGATAACCGATATAGAAGCAAAAACAGAGAGGATAAAAATGGAAAGAGAAATATATCTGGACAACAGTGCCACTACAAGGCCCTATGATGAAGTTGTTGATTTTATAGATGATATAAACAGAAATTTTTACGGCAATCCTTCATCCTTACATACAAAGGGGATTCAAGCGGAGAAGCTGATAAGGAACTCCAGGGATATTATCGCAAGAACCCTTGGTGCAGCTAGGGATGAGATTTATTTTACATCCGGAGGTACTGAGGCAAATAACCTTGCCATAGCAGGATATCTTTATGCCAATCCTCGAAAAGGGAAGCATATCATAACAACAAAGACAGAGCATCCTTCAGTTTTGGAGGTGTTCAAACACATGTCCGATCAAGGCTATAATGTTGATTACCTAGATGTTGATTCGAAGGGTTCGGTTTGCATTGATGATATAGAAAGACTTGTAAATGAGGATACTTCTCTTATCAGTATTATTGGTGTAAATAATGAAACCGGGGCGATACAACCCATCGATGAGATTGCAGCGGTTATAAATAAAATTGGAAAGGATATTATATTGCATGTGGATGGGGTTCAGGCCTATGGAAAATTAAACATTATTCTCCAAAATCAGAGGATTGATATATTGACCATGAGTTCTCATAAGATTCATGGGCCTAAAGGTGTTGGGGCAATATATATAAAAAAGGGCACTAAAGTTAAACCCTTGGTTTTAGGGGGAGGGCAGGAGAGACTTCTAAGATCTGGAACTGAAAATGTGCCGGGAATTTGCGGTTTTGGCATGGCAGCCGATATAACCTATAAAAGAATTGATAGTAACGGAAAACACTGCAGCTGTATCAAAAACATGTTTATTGAAAGGCTGAAGAATGAAGTTGACAGTGCTACGGTTATATCTCCGGAAAACTCATCCCCTTATATTTTAAATGTTTCTTTTGCCGATATTCGTGCAGAAGTACTTTTACACCATTTGGAGGCGAGGAATATATTTGTGTCCACAGGATCGGCCTGCTCTTCAAGAAGACAGGTTCACAGCCATGTGCTCAAGGCAATGGGAGTCAAACCGGAACTTATTGAAGGAGCAATAAGATTCAGTTTTTCATCCTTTAACACCAAGGAGGATATAATTGAAACTGTGGAAGCTATAAAAGATATTTTACCGAAGATTAGAATTAGGCGTGGAGGAAGAAGATGAAAAAGGTTATTTTGATAAGATACGGAGAAATACTTCTAAAAGGGCTGAACAGATCTATGTTTGAAAGTAAACTTATAAGCAACATTAAAAGGTCTGTTCGTAAACTGGGAAAGGTAACTGTGAGAAAGTCACAGGCAAGAATATACATCGAGCCCCACGAAGATAATTATAACTTTGATGAGGCAATCGAGCTTGTTTCAAAGGTTTTTGGAATTGTTTCGGTAAGCCCGGTGTGGAGGATAGATTCCGATTATAATACTATAAAGGAATATTCCTTTAAAATGGTAAAGGATCTGGTCGAAAGAAAGGGTTATTCAACCTTTAAGGTCGAGACCAAGAGAGGAAATAAGCAGTTTCCCATGGATTCCCTTGAAATAAGCAGAGATTTGGGAGCCCATATACTTAAAAATGTTCCCGAATTGAGTGTGGATGTTAAGAATCCGCAATTTATTCTGTATGTGGAAGTGCGGGATTTTACCTATATTTATTCAGAAATAATTCCTGCGGTTTGCGGTATGCCTGTTGGAACGAATGGCAAAGCTATGCTTTTGTTATCGGGAGGTATTGACAGTCCTGCTGCCGGATGGATGATAGCTAAAAGAGGCGTTGAAATAGATGCCGTTCATTATTATAGCTATCCCTATACCAGTGAAAGGGCTAAAGAGAAGGTTATTGAACTGGCGAAAATTCTTGCTTCCTACTGTTATAATATAAACCTTCATATTGTTCCCTTTACCGATATTCAGATGGAGATATATGAAAAATGTCCCCATGAGGAGCTTACAATAATTATGAGAAGGATAATGATGCAAATAGCCGAAAAGATAGCCGAAAAAACCGGTTCACTGGCATTGGTTACTGGTGAAAGCATCGGACAGGTGGCAAGCCAGACAATACATAGTCTTGCGGTAACAAATGCAGCGGTTAGCATGCCTGTTTTTAAACCTTTAATTGGAATGGATAAGAACGAGGTGGTAAATATCGCCAAAAAGATCGGCACCTATGAGACCTCCATTCTTCCTTATGAAGATTGTTGTACGGTCTTTGTTGCAAAACATCCTGTGACAAGACCAAAACTTGACAGGATAGTGCTTTCCGAAAGCAAATTGGATCTTGCTGGGCTTATGGATAAGGCGATAGAGAATACTGAAGTAATGACCATAACTGCAGAATAGTACTTGAAATATTAAAATATAAAAATAATGGATGTATGTAATATTATATTTAATTGCAACAATATCTATATAGTAGTAGATAAGCTTTGAAGGGTTTACTTCAGTAAAGAAGGTATAGATATGTTTGTTGCAATTATCTCAAAACATAAAATTAAAATAAAATTAATTATAAGTGTTTTACTTTTGATATTAACGTTCTTTTTGGCACGGATTATTATTCTGTTGAGTGAAGACACTTTTTACAAGGGTGTTTTGGTGGAAGGTATTGATGTATCAGGGTTAAGTAAAAGTCAGGCAAGAGAACTTGTAGCAAAGAAGCTAAACAGGATAATTATTGAAAACAGTATTCTTTTGAACTATGAAGACAGGACGTGGACTTTGGGATTGAGGGATATTTCCTATGGCTTTTTATTGGATGAAGCTATAGAGAAAGCATATGCGTTGGGAAGGGAAGGCAATTTTTTAAAAAGGCTTAAGACAATACGGGAATTAAAATCCAATAAAAAGAATATGCAGGCTGGGGCAAGCTTTTCAAAACCACAACTTGAAGCTTACATAACTGGTATAAAATATCAGATAGACAAAAAAGAGAAGAATGCCTCGGCAATGTATAAAGATGGGAATATATTGTTTGAAAAAGAGGTTATAGGCCGCATAATGAATGTTGACAATAATGTAAATTTGTTGGAAAATAAATTATTAGGAAGAGATTTCTCGCCTTTTAGCCTAGAAGTAAGGTGGATTTATCCTAAAATACTGTATGATGATATTTCGGGCATCGAGGAGGTTGTTACCTCTTTTTCTACCGGTTTTAACTCGGCAAATGTCAATAGAACCCACAATATTAAACTGGCATGTGAAAGAATCAATAATAAAATACTCCTTCCCGATGAGATTTTTTCGATGGATGCGTCTTTGGGAACAAGGACCAAAGAAAATGGCTATAAGGATGCACCGGTGATAGTCAAAGGCAAATTGATAGAAGGAGTTGGCGGAGGCGTATGCCAGGTTACGACAACGCTCTATGTTGCAGTTCTGGAGGCAAAACTTGAAATAGTGGAAAGGGTGAATCATTCAATACCTTTAGGGTATGTAGCGGCAGGACAGGATGCAACTATTTCAGAAGGCTATATTGATTTCAAGTTCATAAATAACAAGGATTATCCGTTTCTTATAAGTGCATCGGTTGAAGGCAGCAGAGTGGTTATCAGGCTTTTAGGAAAGAGGGACGCAGCAAGGAATAAAGTAAAACTAAGGTCGGTCATAACAGAGTATTTGAATCCTCCAAAGGATGAAATAATCATCGATGATACATTGCCTGCGGGAACGGCTGAAGTTGAAAGAAAACCTGTTCGCGGACTTAAGGTGGTAGTTTTCAGGGAAACCTATGATGAGAACAACAGGCTGATTGAAAAAGAAAAGATTTCAGAGGATGTTTACCAACCAGTAAGGGGGCGTATAAGAGTAAGTTCTGACTATTCCGCTCAAAACACTGATTGATATTATGAATTGATAGGGGGAGAATAACGCTACGAGAGGGAAAGAGAGGGAAACAATTGATTGATTCATTGTATAATAAGAGTGTAGTATGTCCGGTGTGTCAGAAAAAAATAGAGGTAACTAGGGTAAAATCAAAGAATTGTATTGTCGCATCCCGGGATACCGATTTTTGTGTTTATTATGAAAGCGTTAACCCGATTTTTTATGATGTGTGGGTTTGCGGTAACTGTGGGTATGCAGCACAGGGAGAGAGATTCGAGGATATTTCGGAAAGGGATGTCAAAGCAATTAAAGAAGGCATAACCAAGCGTTGGAAGTCCAGAAGCTTCACGGGAGAAAGGGATATTGATAAGGCTCTTGAGGCTTTCAAGCTTGCCCTTTACAATCTCTCAAAGATGGATGCAAAGCCTATAGATTTTGCAAAGGTATGCTTGAGAATTGCATGGATTTACAGGATGAAAAAGGACGAGCGGGAGACAGAATTTTTAAAGTATGCCTTAAGGTACTATAAAGAAACCTATGAAAATGAAAGGTTTCCAGTGGGAAAGCTTGATGAGTATACATGCATGTATATGATTGCTGAGCTTGAAAGGCGTGTCGGTAATTATAATGATGCCGTAGTTTGGTTCAACAAGGTTATAAGTTCACCGGAAGCAAGAAGAAATAAACTTTTGATTGAAAATGCAAGGGATCAATACCATTTAACAAAGGAACAGATGGCAAATGGGGGGTAAAAGATGGACATAGGAAAGGTTCCAAACAGCATATTAAATGAGATAGTTTTAAATAAGATAAAAGTCAACAGAAAAGAAATTCTTATAGGTCCCAAAATTGGTGAGGATTGCGGTGCAGTGGATTTCGGGAAGGATGTTTGCGTATTGACTTCTGATCCCATAACCGGTGCCGCCAATGAGATTGGTCATTTGGCAGTTCATGTGTCGTGCAATGATATAGCCTCAAGCGGTGCCGAACCTTTAGGTCTTCTTGTGACAATTCTTGCACCCGGCGGGACACAAAAAGAGGATATTGAATCGGTTATGCTTGAAATAGCCGAAGCGGCGAATTCCTTGAATGTTGATGTAATAGGGGGACATACGGAGATAACCACTGCTGTCAACAGAATGGTGATTATAAGTACGGCTGTGGGAAAGGTGCAAAGGGACAAGCTTGTCACTACCTCCGGTGCCCAGGCGGGGGATGATATTATTGTTACTAAGTCTTCCGGTATTGAGGGAACGGCAATAATCGCACACGACAACGAAGCAGAGCTCGTGGACAGGCTTGGCAAGGACTTTGTTGAGAGGGCTAAGGCTTTTATCAAAAGGGTGAGCGTTGTAAAGGAAGGATTGATTGCAGGGGCTTTTGGCGTAAACTCAATGCACGATGTTACTGAGGGCGGTATTTTAGGTGCTGTTTGGGAGATTTCGGAGGCTTCAAAGACGGGGGCTGTTATATATAAAGACCTGGTGCCCGTAGAAAAGGAAACTTTGAAGATTTGCGAAATATATGGAATAGATTATTTAAGGCTTATTTCAAGCGGATGTATGATGATTACCTGTAAGAGAGGGCCGGAGCTTGTCAAAAAGCTTAATTCCAATGGGATCAAGGCGACAATAATCGGTAAGGTAACCGGCGATGGAGAGAGAAAACTGGTTTGCGGTGACAGGGTTTTAGGTATAGGGGAAAGCGGTACCGATGAGCTGTATAAAACTCAAATCAACAGCCATTAGTTGTCTGCATATGATATTTTTCACATAATTGAAGTTTAGAATTATAGCTTTCAAGAGTCATCTAGTCCCAAACATCCAAATAATCGTTGACATGGCGGACAATTATTAATATAATTTTATTGTTTGATTGGGATACCAAGGAAGTGTTTTGGTTCCTTAATAATTAGGAGGTTTTTTTATGTATAGTTTGGATAAAATATTAAAATTTGATCCTGAGGTTGCAAAGGCAATTGAGGATGAGGTGAACCGTCAAAGGAATAATATAGAGCTTATTGCATCGGAGAATTTTGTCAGTGAAGCTGTAATGCAAGCGATGGGTACACCCTTGACCAACAAATATGCCGAAGGGTATCCTGGAAAAAGGTATTATGGCGGTTGTGAATGTGTTGATGTTGTTGAGAATCTTGCCATTGAACGTGCGAAGAAGATTTTCGGAGCAGAACATGCAAATGTTCAGCCCCATTCAGGAGCACAGGCAAACATGGCAGTATTTTTTGCAGTCCTAAATCCCGGGGATACAATTTTAGGCATGAATCTTGCACATGGCGGACATTTAAGTCATGGAAGTCCTGTAAACATGTCCGGTAAATATTTTAATGTGATAGCGTATGGAGTGAGAAAGGACAATTTCAGGATAGATTATGATGAGGTAAGGAAAACGGCAAAAGAACACAAGCCCAAGTTAATAATAGCAGGTGCAAGTGCATATCCTAGGGTAATAGATTTTAAAGCTTTCAGGGAAATTGCAGATGAGGTTGGGGCATATTTAATGGTAGATATTGCACACATTGCAGGATTGGTTGCAGCAGGTATTCATCCAAGTCCGGTTCCCCATGCCCATTTTGTTACCACAACCACTCACAAGACTTTGAGAGGTCCAAGAGGTGGGATGATATTGTGCGGCAGTGAGCATGCGAAGATAATTGACAAGGCTGTTTTTCCTGGAATTCAGGGCGGACCTTTAATGCATGTAATAGCTGCAAAAGCTGTTAGTTTTCAAGAGGTGTTGACTGACGAGTTTAAACAATATCAGAAACAGATAGTTAAAAACGCAAGTGCACTTGCCAATGCATTGATGGAAAAAGGTCTTGAGCTTGTTTCTGGCGGAACGGATAATCATTTGATGTTAGTAGATTTGAGAAATAAGGGACTTACCGGTAAATACGTTCAGAACATTTTGGACGATGTACGTATAACGGTAAATAAAAACGGAATTCCTTTTGATACGCAAAGTCCATTCATAACAAGCGGTATCAGAATAGGTACACCGGCTGTTACAGCAAGGGGAATGAAAGAAGAGGATATGTTGGAGATAGCAGACCTTATCAATCTTACCATTACGGATTACGAAAACTCCCAGGATGCTGTAAGAGAAAGGGTAAGAACCTTATGTGATAAATATCCGCTATATAAATAATTACGGAACAATTTTAATAAATATTTAAAAGCATCGGTAAATAAATCGATGCTTTTTGAATATTTTCAGACAATATTAATGTTTTTTGCGTATTATTATAATGAACTGTTAAAACAAGGAGAGATTGTTTATGAGTAAAAAATTATACCTTTCAAAATCAGATAAAGTCATTGGTGGAGTATGCGGAGGCATAGCCGAGTATTTTGCAGTTGATTCGGCACTTGTAAGGATTATAACTGTGATTGTTGCTTTAATGACGGCTGTCTTACCTTGGGTTCTGATTTATGTTGTCGCATGGGCTATAGTGCCAAAACGGTCTTTCTTTTAATGTCACTTAAAAGCTTTATATCCTTCCTTGTATATATGCCATAAAAAAGTATCTAAAGCGTCCCAAGCTTTTTCGCGTTTTTTGCTCAATCGGTTTATAATATTTATAAACCGTATTTTTATCTGATTCGGTTACTTCGTTTTTGCTATACCGGGCTTTCATGAAAACTGAGGCTATGTCATTAAATCTATGAGGCAGGAGATATTTATAGCCATCAAGCCTGTTGGCATATTCCAGCGGTGTTTCCCCTTCGATTAACGGCATATTCTGAAGTAAAAGGTGTTTGAGATAGAACTGGTATAATTCGATTACGGCTTCCTTCGGAGGCATTTTTAAAATACGTTTCAGCCTGTGTTTTCTCCTTAAGGCGTTGATGAGGAGAAAAATCAATACAATAAACATGAAAGTCAATATTACGGCGGCTGTAATGATAATTATACGTAATCTTGTACTTTTCTCATCATTTTGCTCCGGATAATAATCAGGCATGTTTGGGTCTTTATCATTCAAGTCATTCATATCATAATTTGTGTCATAGGGGTGTGGGTACATGCCGCTCATGTCGGGTCCAAATCTTGTATTGTAGTATAGGGCTGAAAAATATGTTGAAGTGGGTTCAAAGGTGAGCCATCCAAAGCCTTCAAAATATACTTCAACCCATGCATGGGCTTGCCGGTTTGTTACTTCATAAACCCCTTCATTATTGGCTTTTGGGGGAAGAACAAAGCCTTCGACATAACGGGCAGGCAAACCGATGCTGCGGGCAAGTACAACCATTGAAGATGCATGATGTACACAGTAGCCCTTTTTCTGTTCAAACAGAAAATAGTCAACAAAGTCCTCGTCTGGTGGCGTATCTCCTGGGGTCAGGGAATAAGGATAGTTTGATGACAGGTATTTTTCAATTGCTTTTGCTTTATCAAAATTATTGGTTTCGTCTTTGGTTATAGATACCGCTAGGTCTTTTACCCTTTGAGGAACACTGGGGGGTATTTCAAGATATCTTTGATAGATTGTATTTGAGTATTCGTTCAGCTTTTTAAAATCATTAAAATCGTTAACGGGATAAAGTCCCCTGAATTCGCCGATGCTTTTTAGAAAGTATATTGAGAAGTCCATATCAATGGGACTGTCTATTTCCCGTGAAAAGTAGTTTGTCAGGTATTCAAACAGTTCATCTCCAAGAGTGTATTTATTCGAGGAATTTCTGATAATATCTTTTACCTTTTCTTCATTTGAAGAGTCCCATACAGGTTCAGAGGATTCCCAGTTAATTTCTTCAATGAGATCATCAAGACAGAGATCGTATAAAATTTCATAAATTTTGTCGGTTTGCCTGTCAATTTCATCAATATAAAATCCATGCTTGCTTTTTCTTAAAATGTTTTGGAAAACCAAATTGCCAACTTTGGGACAGTAACTCTCAAAATAATAACTAAAATCTTTTTCCAGAGATTCTGTTGAGGTAAATATATCCTCCGCATTTCTGTCAATATTGCTGCTTATATCCGAAAAGTATTGGAAGTTTTCCGACTTAAGAGGTGCAAATATAGTGTTTGCTTTTATGTCTGTATATTTAACTTTAATTTTAGCTATACTCGTAAGTCTGGAAAGAATATCTTCATCATACGGATAGACTGAACTTGCCTGCCAATAAGAAAGTAAGTCATCAAAATCCATCGGCCAAGGCTCGTCTTGATTGGAATAGGAATCATCTGAGGGTTTATACTCATAAAGAGCAATTGCCCCTTTTTCCAATTCAAATATATCCATGCTCTCGTCTATGTTGACATCGGGGATGTTTATGAGTGTACCGTCTGCTTTCATTATTGGAGCATTAACCCTAACTGTTTGTAGAGAGTTAAACCCTTCTATTGGTGGAGTGCTTATCCACGAATTTCCTGTGTATGAATCATAAGCATTACCACGAAGGTATATTTTATGATTGGTTTCAACCTCCATAATCTTATTGTCATTGGGGTTTATGTTTCCCCCTAGGTTATCGGCACTGTTTATAAACCCAGTGGTTTTAAGAGAAAAGTAACCAAGGTCGTAAACAGCGGAACCGGTTTTTTTGTCCGAACGAAGGTAATCAAAAGCTAAATTAATTTTTTGATCCAGCCAATTCCACTCTAAAGGTCTTGACCTTGCGGGGATGGAGTTGGTCAACAGAAGAACCAGAATGCATAACGGTGCAATACCTAAGATAAAGGCTGAGGGACGAACCAGATCATTTGAATCGTCTAAAATCTTTTTACTGTATACATGCATGAGGTAATATACTACAATTGAAACAATAAAGGTATAAAACGATATATATGCCTTGTCAACAAAGAAATCAAGCATCCATTGAGAGGAGAATATTATTATTCCGCTCAATGCAATAATATAAAAGTTGAATCTTTTAATTGTAAAAATATAAACAAAAAGTGAGAAAGCTGCACAAAAGAACAGGGTAAGGACAAAGGCGTAAATATCTACTAGTTTTGCATCATCATTAATATATTTAACCAACCATGCAACAATACCGATAATATGCTGCAGCTTTTGCTTGGAAGCTAAGAGAAATATGCCCACGCCGGATGCTGCCAATACCAATATGGCGGATATTCTTGCCGATAACCTGTTTATAAACATAACCGAATATATCATAAGGGCTATGAAGATATAACCCATGATACTTAAAGCAGAGTGTGGAAACAGCAGGGTGGTTGTCATGGGATACACTAGGCTGAAGCTCATAAACCCAGCAAGAATTATTTTAGTTAAAAAATCGATGAATCTTTTCGATCTCATGTTAATGTCACCTCATATTCAATTAAGTAAGGTCTCCAAGATATTTTTTATGTCATCTTCCGGGTCTATTCTATAAGTCGTTATACCCATTTCAGGGAGTTCTTTCAAAATATTGTCGATATCAGCTTTATCCGAATCCAAAGCGACATTAGGTGCAATATAAATCAAATTTACATCGTATCCTGAAAGCTTAGCCTTGTATAACTTATCGTACAGTTCAAAGCTCAGATTTGATGTGAAAAGCATTATATTTGTCCTAATAAGACTGTTTTTACCTGTATAAATATCAAGAACATCCTTTACATTAACATCATGGTCAAATTTAATTTTTGAAAGTGTGCTATAGATTCCTTCAAATTGCAGCGGATTATTGGCTTCAAATTCCACAAAGCCTTGACTATAGTACGTAAGGTTTATTGGGATATAATTGCTAAGACAATAATATATAACTGCTATAGAGGATTCTATTAGCTTGTCTTCAATTATAGCATTTTGTTCAATGGCGTAATTGTTCTTTTTTAAATCCAGAATAATGGCACTCATAGTATTGGATGCACCTTCATAATTTTTTACCAGAAGCTCATTCATTTTGGAAGAAAGCTTCCAGTGTATTTTTCTGAGGCTATCGCCAATGGCGTACTTCCTGATATCTGAAATAGCCATGGTGCTTTCATACTGATTGGACAGCAAAGATTCAGATTCCGAAATGCAGTTAATATTAATGTGTAGTTTGTCAAGCTTAATAAGGCGTGGAAAAACAGTTATGGGCTTTGCAGAAACCGGTTTATGGGTAAACTTAAAAATGCCCAAATAGTCCTCAAACACAATGCTTTTTATGCCAAGCAAGTATTCTCCGCGGTATTTGCAGGCAAGCTTAAAGTTAAAGGTTTTCTTGCTGCGGGGAAGGAGGGAAAAGGTTTTAGATTGAAACTGCTTTGAAAACACAGTGTCATTGCTGTAAAAATTAACCCTTATATAGGGATAAAGAAAAAAGTCTTCATTGTTGATGCAAAAGGAATAATTTATTTCCTCACCTTTGACCACGGTTTGTTTTGCCACATTTTCCACATACTTAAATCTTAAGAAAGCTATGGATGTTATTGTGATGGATACAATAGGCAGCAATATGACAGTATAAAACAACATATAAGGTATTTTCCCACCATAAAAATATATAAAGGATAGTGATAAAGAAAATAATATTAAGTATAAAGCTCTATTTTTTCGCATATTTATCCACCACTGGAACATTAACTGATCTAACAATAGAATTAATTACTTCTTCACATAAAATCTTTTTAAGCTTTGCTTCCTGCTTTAACATAATTCTATGGGAGAGTACGGGAATGGACATATACTTTACATCCTCGGGGATTACATAGTCTCTGCCATTGTAAAATGCCCAAGCCTGCGAAGCCCGGAGTAGTGAAAGGGAACCCCTCGGGCTTGCTCCTAATCTTATATCGGAATGGAATCTTGTCTTGCTGACAATATCAACTATGTAATTGTTAATAGTGCTGTCAACATGAACTTTTTTCACATTGTTTTGCATGCATAATATGTTATCGCTGTCTGCTACAGGCTTTAAGGATTCTATAGGGTTTGCAGTCTGAAACCGTGATAATATATCACATTCTTCGCTTCTTTCAGGGTACCCTATTGAAATTTTCATAAAAAATCTGTCAAGTTGTGCCTCAGGAAGGGGATAGGTACCTAGATATTCTATGGGGTTTTGTGTTGCAAGAACCATGAAGGGACTGGGCAAGCTATATGTCACTCCATCAACGGTTACCTGTTTTTCTTCCATTGCCTCCAAAAGGCTTGCTTGTGTCTTAGGAGAAGTTCTGTTAATCTCATCGGCAAGGATTATCTGACTCATAATACTGCCGGGACGGTATTCAAAAGTGCTTTCCTTTTGATTGTACATTGTAAAGCCTGTTATATCTGAAGGAAGAATATCCGGGGTGAACTGAATTCTTTTAAATGAAGCATTGACAGATTTAGCAAGGGATGACACAATGCTGGTTTTACCTACTCCCGGAACGTCTTCAATAAGTGCATGGCCGTCACAGATTAAGCACATGAGTATAAGCTCAATAGCTTTTCTTTTTCCCACGATAACCTTTTCAATATTCGATACGATACTATTTAAGATTTCTATTGAATGGTTCATAATTACCCCCCTTTTTTTGAGCTTATGACAGATATATTTTTTATTTGAATTATTTGTTCTCTATATAAAATTATAAACCAATATTAATAATAATCAATATGCGAAATGTCAACTCCCACGGTAAAAGCATGAACCCATCTCCTGCCAATACTCTCACAAGAGAGTTTTTTAAAATGCCATTTCAGCATTTAATATTCAGGCAAGAAAATCATTTTTTAAGAAATGCCCC